>JBQTJD010000108.1:0-1518 GCA_052387475.1 Anaerolineales bacterium
AGCGATGACCGAACTGCCGCCACGCTTCGAGCCGATTGGGGGGCACCCGATGTGCGGCAAAGAAGTGGGCGGCCTGGCGCACGCCGACGCCAACCTGTATCGCGACCGAGCCTTTGTGCTCGTGCCGCCCGGTTACAGTTCGGTGCGGGCGCTGGCGCTGGCGCACGAACTCATCAACACACTTGGAGCGCATGCCATGACCCTCTCTGCCGACCGACACGACAAGCTAGCCGCCCTTGTCAGCCATCTGCCATACACCGCCGCCGTCGCCCTCATGCGTACTGTGATGGCGCAAGCCGATGATCAGGCGTGGGAATTGGCCGCCTCGGGTTTCCGCGATACCTCGCGGCTGGCGGCGAGCGATCTGGCGATGATGACCGACATCCTGCTCACCAATCGGAATGAGATTCTGGAAGCGCTGGCGCAATATCGTGGCGAGTTGGAGTCGCTTGAAACCGCGATCCGGCAGGGGGAGGCTGAGGGTGTGCGAGCGGCGCTGGCCCCGGCGCAAGCGCAACGCGCGGAGTTGTTCCGCGAATGATGTCCCTTCACCCTCCACTCTACACCTTTCACTCGATTCCGCCCATCCTGCATCCGCTCTGCGCCTCCGTTCGCGTCCCCGGCTCCAAGAGCCTCACCAATCGCGCCCTCCTCATCGCCGCCCTCGCCGAGGGAACGACTACGCTCACCAACGCCCTCGAGTCCGACGACTCGGCGCGCTTCATCGAATCACTCCAGCGCCTCGGCTTCAATCTCCAATCCTCCAATTCTCAAATCACCATTCACGGCTTAGGCGGCAACATTCCCGTCTCCCGGGCTGAACTCTTCGTCGGCAACGCCGGCACCGCTGCACGCTTCCTGACTGCGCTGCTCACGCTCGGTCACGGTGAGTACGTGCTTGATGGCGACGCCCGCATGCGCGAGCGTCCAATTGGGGATTTGCTCGACGCATTGCGGCAATTGGGCGTTGAAATTGATGGAACCATCCCCCCCCTCTCCACTGCGCGCGGTTTGCGCGGTGGAGAGGGGGGCCGGGGGGGTGAGGTCTGCCCACCGGTGCGGATCGTGGCCCGCGGCTTGCCCGGTGGTCGCGCAACGGTGAAAGGTGATGTCAGCAGCCAATTCCTCAGCGGCTTGCTGATGGTCGCGCCGTATGCGAATGGCCCAGTTGAAATCGAAGTCAGCGGCGAATTGAACTCAAAGCCCTATGTGGATATGACCCTCGCCATCATGACCGACTTTGGTGTGGCGGTGGAGCGTGGCGGCCATCGGAGTTTTCGCGTGACGCCGCAACGCTACCGTGCGCAAGCTGAATATGCGATTGAGAGCGATGCCTCCGCTGCGTCGTACTTCTTCGCTGCGCCCGCGCTATGTGGCGGCACGGTACGCGTCGAGAACATCTCACGCCGCTCGAAACAGGGCGACGCCGGCTTCCTCGACGTGCTGGCGCAGATGGGTTGTCTCATCGCCGAGAGCGAGGATTGGGTGGCGGTGACCGGGCCCGTAGGGGAGGGCAGC
>JBQTJD010000109.1:0-5652 GCA_052387475.1 Anaerolineales bacterium
TTTTTGGAATACTGATCGTGACGTTCGGCGCCGCCGGTCTGTACTTCTGGCAGCAACAACGCGCAGCGGAGGAACTCGCGGCCAGCCAGATTCGCACCGAAATTGTTGCGCGCGGCACCATCGTCTCCACCGTCAGCGCTACCGGTGCACTGGCCGTCGAATCACAAGTGAGGTTGTTCTTTGGCGCGGCGCAATTGGCGCCAGTGGTTGAGATCAACGTTGAGTTTGGCGATACGGTGAAACAAGGGGAGGTGCTGGCCCGGCTGGACGCGACTGATTTGGAAATGGCGCTTAAGCAGGCCGAGCAGGCGTTGCGCTCCGCGGAACTGGCGCTTGAGCAACTCACCGCCCCTCCGCGCCCGGAGGATTTGGCCGCCGCGGAAGCCAATCTCAAACTCGCGCAAGCACAGGTGTATCAGGCCACCGGCGCGAGCAGCAAGGAACAGATCGAGATCGCGCGGCTCAATTTCGTCCTCGCCCAAAACACATTGGCGCAAATCGACGAGCAAGTGGACGGCTTGATTGAGCAAGGCAAGTTCGCTGAAAAACAGCAGTTCGAGGCGCAGCAAGAACAGGCCCGCGACAACGCGCAGATTGCGGCGCTGCGCTATGAGCAGGCCAAATCTCCCAAAGGTTCCGGCGGCAGCGCGCTGGCCGGCCTTGAACAAGCCAGGGTCACCCTCGAAAAGCTCAAGCGCGGGCCAGACCCAGACGATGTGCAAATCGCGCAGCTACAAGTGAACCAGGCGCGGGCGGCGTTTGAGCAGGCACAGAACAACCTCAACGACGCGAAGATCGTCGCGCCGTTCGATGGTGTGGCGGCCGCGGTCAACTTCCGCGTCGGTGAAGTCGCCACAAGCCAAGTGCCCGCGATCGTGCTGGTCAAGGCCGGTCAATTTCACATTGATGTTTCAGTCGATGAAGTGGACATCGCCCGCATCGCCCCAGGCCAAATGGTGACGGTGACGGTGGACGCGCTGCCCAACGCACTCTTCTCCGGCGTGGTGGATCGCATCGCGCCGCAAGCCATCGTCAACGCCGGCGTCGTCAGTTATCCCGTGCGCGTCAGCGTGCACAGCGATGAAGCGCGGTTGCGGGCTGGCATGACTTCCACAGCAGAGATCGTGGTGCAGACCGCGCGCGAGGTGGTGCTCGTGCCCAACTGGGCCATCCGGCGCGAGGCGGGCAAAGCATTCGCGGGCGTGTGGCGCAACGGCGTTGTAGAAGAAGTGGAAGTGAAGCTCGGCTTGCGCAACGAGACTTTCAGCGAAGTGGTGGCGGGCCTGAACGCGGGCGACACTGTCGCAACAGCCACCGCCCGGCCACAGTTCAACCTGTTCGGCGGGGGGAACTGACATGGGCAACGTCAGTCAGTTCATCCGCGCGCGCTGGGGCTGGTTTGCGCTGGCGCTCGCGCTTGTAGTCGCCGGCATTGGGTGGGCGATCTATCAACAAGCGCAGGCCGCGCAAGCACAGGCGGAGGCGCTCGCCGCTCTGCGGACCGAACGTCTCCAGCGCGGCAACCTGATCGCCACCGTCAGCGCGACCGGCTCGCTGCAACCCACGCGCATCGCCAATCTCACCTTTTTGATTCCGGGCACAGTGCAGGAAATATTGGTGAAGAGAGGCGATGCAGTGCAGGCCGGGCAAGTGCTGGCGCGATTGGATGCGGCCGACCTTCAACTGGCCATGGCGCAAGCCGAAGATGCCTTGCGGATCGCCGAGTTGCGACGCAAGCAATTGCTCGATGGACCGTCGGAGGATGACATTGCGATTGCGAACGCCAACGTGCGCTCGGCCAACGCCGCCGCCGGTGACCTGGCGCGCGGGGCCGGGCCTCAGGAAGCCGAGATCGCCAAACTCAATTACGACAAAGCCGCCGAGAACTTCCGCAAGCTGAACGAGCAATATAACAACTTGGTGCAGTTCGCCAACGACAACCCACGCTTCGCGCCGCCACAAGAGACGCTCGATCAACTTAAACAGAATCAAGAGAACGCGTATTATCAAGCTGAGATCACGCGCTTGCAGTACGAGCAATCCCAACGCGGCGGCGATCCGGGTTCGCTGTCGGCGGCGTATGCGCGCATTAATCAGGCCAAAGCGCAACTCGCTCAGTTGCTGGCCAAGCCGGGCGACGGGCAGGTGCAGCAAGCCGATTTGAGCGTCGCGCAGGCGCAACTCGCGCTCGAGCAGGCCCAGCAGCGCCTGAGCCGCGCCGAACTGCGCGCGCCATTCGATGGCGTGATCGCGACGGTGGGCGAACCGGCCAGCGGCTTCGCCATTGTGTTGCTTGATGCGAGCCAATTCGTCCTCGACATCACGGTGAACGAAGTGGATGTGGCGCAACTGGCCGTGGGGCAAGTGGTGAATGTGACGGTGGATGCGCTGCCCGATGCGCCGCTCACGGGCGCGGTGCAACGCATCGCGCCGACGAGCACCGTGGTGGGCGGGGCCGTCAATTATTTGGTCCGCATCGCACTCGACAGGACCGGCTCGGCGCTGCGGGCGGGGATGAGCGCCACCGTGGAAGTCACCACCGCCGAAGCGACCGATGTCGTGCTCGCGCCCAACTGGGCCATCCGCCGCGACCGGCAGACCGGGCAGGCCTTCCTCAGCCTGAAGCGCGGCGACACATTGGAAGAAGCGCCGATTGAGACCGGTCTACGCGGTGAGAGTTACACTGAAGTGAAGGGCGGCGCGGAGGCCGGAGACGAAGCTGCCGTCAGCACGAAACGGGAAACGCCCTTTGGCGGAGATTAGTCTGTTAGTCAAGTAGTCGAGTAGTCGCCAGCAGACCAATCCACCGCTGACTACTAGACCATCTGACGATGGTATTCACTGAAACCCTGCGAATCGCATTACGCGCGCTGGCCGCCAATAAATTGCGGAGCGTCCTCACCATGCTCGGCATCATCATCGGCGTGGCAGCGGTGATTGCGCTCATGTCCATCGGGCGCGGCGTCGAACGCTACGTCACCGACACCTTTCAAGGCATCGGCTCGAACTTGCTCTTCGTCTTCCCCGGCGGGCCGGAGCGGCAGGGCCTGCAACGCACGGGCCGCAACCGTGAGAAGCCGGTCACCCTCGACGACGTCGCCTTCCTCAGCGACCCGCAAAACTTCCCGGAAGTCAGTCGCGTGGCGACAGACCTCCAGAACTTCACCCAGGTGGAGTACGGGCGCGAGAACGCCTTCGTGCAGGTCATCGGCGTGAGCCAGGCGTATGGCGAAGTGCTCAACTTCAATGTGCAGGACGGCGAGTGGTTCTCGGAGAACGATCAGCGCGCTGCCGCGCGCATGGCTGTCATCGGGCAAACCCTCGTGACGCGGCTGTTCCCCAACGGCGAAGACCCGCTCGGCCAATCGATCAAAATCAACAACCTGCCTTTCAAGATTACGGGGACGCTCGTGAAGAAAGGCGGCTTCCTCGGCGGCGATCAGGACAACATCGTCCTCATCCCGCTGAGCACCGCGCAGCAACGCGTGTACAACGCCCGCACGGCCAGCGGGCGGCTGGCCGTCTCGGCCATCTACCTGCAAGTGCGCGAGGCTGGCGCGCTCGACGCGACCGCCCAACGCGTCACCGAGCAGTTGCGGGCGTATCGCGACATCGCCTTTCGCGATGAAGATGATTTCACCGTCGTGACACAGGAAGATATTATTTCGTCCTTCGGCCAGATTACCGGCGCACTCACACTCTTTCTCGGCCTCATCGCCGGTATCTCGCTTTTGGTGGGCGGCATTGGGATCATGAATATCATGCTAGTCTCGGTCACCGAGCGCACTAAAGAGATCGGGCTGCGCAAGGCCCTCGGCGCAAAGCGGGGCGATGTGATGAGTCAGTTTTTGGTGGAGGCGGTGACGCTGTCGCTGTTCGGCGGCTTGCTCGGCGTCGCCATCGGCACATCGGCGGCCAAAGCCATCACGCTGGTGCAGCCCGACCTGCCGGTGGCGGTGACGTGGGACAGCATCGCGCTGGCAACCGGTGTCTCGGTGGCGATTGGGCTGTTCTTCGGCTTGTATCCCGCCTCCCGCGCCGCACGGCTCAATCCGATTGATGCGTTGAGATATGAGTGAAACGTGATGCGTGAAACGTAATCATTTGCTATTCGCAGACTTGGTCTATGGCGAAAGGTTCGCCATGACTGAGGCTCACGTTTCACGTTTCACGCATTACGCCAGTGTTTGCTGAAAACATTCGCCTGGGTTTACGCTCCCTCGCTGCCAACAAACTGCGCGCAGCGCTGACGATGCTCGGCATCACTATCGGCGTGGCGGCGGTGATTACGCTCGTCTCGGTCGGGGCCGCCGTGTCGCGCTACGTGGCCGATCAATTCTCCGCGCTCGGCACGAACGTGTTGTATATCTTCCCCGGTCAGTTTCAACGCGGCGGGCCGCCAGCGCGCACGGCCAACACCTTCCTCACGGAACGCGATGTCGGGGCGCTTTCCGACCCGGTCCGCGTGCCGGATGCCGGCTATGTCGTGCCCGTCATCCGGCGGGGCGTGAAGGCGTCGTTCGGCGGTCAGCAAGTGGATGTGGGCCTGCGCGCGACCACGGCCACCTATTTCGAAGCGCGCGAGTACAAGGTCTTCGCCGGGCGATTCTTCACCACGCAGGAATTGGAAGAGCAGGCGCGCGTCGTCGTGATGGGGCAAACCACGCTCAATCGGCTGTTCGCGCCGGATGAAGACCCGATTGGCGCGAGCATTCGGCTCAACGGCCAGCCGTTCCGCGTCGTCGGCGTATACGAGCAGCGCGGGGCAACTCCGTTCGGCGATGAGGATGACGCGGTCTTCGCGCCGTACACCACCGCCACGCGCACGCTGTTCACCAATCGCACGCCGAAGGGCGACATCGCCCTCACGCTGCTGCTGGTGCAATATGCAGACCCGAACCGGCAAGACGCACTGATCACCCAGATCACCGATGTGATGCGCGAGCAACACAACATCCCTTATCGCGGCGAGGACGACTTCACCATCATCTCCGGGCATGATTTGATCACCGCGTTTCAGGACATCACCGGGGTACTCACGCTCTTCCTGGGTGCCATTGCCAGCATCTCACTCATCGTGGGCGGCATCGGGATTATGAACATCATGCTGGTCTCGGTCACTGAGCGCACAAAGGAGATCGGTTTGCGCACAGCGGTGGGCGCGAAGCGTCGGCACGTGCTGACCCAGTTTTTGCTTGAGGCTGTAATCCTATCGTTAATGGGGGGGATGATCGGGATTGCGCTCGGCGCGGTCGGCATCGTCATCCTCACGCGCTTCGTGCCGGACTTGGCCCCTTCGGTGACTGTGGATAGTGTCGCGCTCGCGACGACGTTCTCCATCGCCGTCGGTTTATTCTTCGGTATCTACCCCGCCATCCGCGCCAGCGCCCTCAGCCCGATTGAAGCCTTGCGCTATGAGTAATTTGGTGATGTGTTGATTTAGTGATTGAGTGATTAGACCTTATTCGAAACAACAGACCAAACCGACACGGTCTGCCGAATTGACCGAAGATTTCAGGCGTTTTGACAGACCGCGTCAGTCTATGGCTTATTTTGGATAGAGTCTATTGACTCTAGTTTCCGCTAACTTTTGGGCATCGGGCCAGACTTGGTAAAGTTAGGTTGCGACCACAACCTCACCAAGCCTGGAGG
>JBQTJD010000110.1:0-7951 GCA_052387475.1 Anaerolineales bacterium
GCGGTCGCCGCGCTGGTCTTCATCGCGAAAGCAACGCGCAATCTGGAAGTAACGTTCGACGCCGGCCACCATCAGCAATTGCTTGAGTTGCTGTGGGCTTTGCGGCAACGCGTAGAAACAACCGGGATGGATACGGCTCGGCACGAGGTAGTCACGCGCGCCCTCGGGCGTGGTCTTGAACAGGATGGGGGTCTCGACCTCGATGAAGCCCTGTTCGCTCATGTAATCGCGCATGAACTTGACGACCCTGTGGCGCAGCACGAGGTTGTGGGCCATGCGCTCGCGGCGCAGATCGAGGTAGCGATACTTCAGCCGGATTTGCTCGTCCACATGCGAGTCGTCATTGACTTGAAACGGCAGGATGTTGGCCGGGCCGAGGATTTCAATCGCCTGCGCTTCGATTTCGATTTGACCGGTGGCGAGTTTTGGATTCTCACTGCCAGTGGGTCGCTCACGCACCAGACCGGTCACTTGCAGCACAAACTCATTGCGCGAACGGGAGGCTGCCTCGTGCGCGAAACCGGCTGTGGCCGGGTTAGCAACGATCTGCGTCAGGCCAAAGCGGTCACGCAAGTCAATAAAGATCAACCCACCGTGGTCGCGCCGGGTGTGCACCCAGCCGGCCAGCGTCACCGTCTGCCCGATATGCTCGGGCCGCAGTTCCCCGCAGGTATGAGTTTTGTACATGGCACGTTCTCCCGAATTCAATCATCCAAATAAAAACCGCCCAGCCTGATGGGGCCGGGCGGCAATGAACAAAGCCTAGTGAGTGGTCAACGTCGTTTCACTGAGACAGGTCGGCGCGCCCGGCGCGAAGCATTCGCGTTGGGATTATCGTCGGTCACGCCATTGAAGGACAGTTTCCACTCGATCATCGTGGCGCGAGTATAGCACGAGCGTAGGGCGAAAGGCAATAGGCTTAACACGATTCTTCTGGATTTAGTCTGACACCGCATCCCGCAGCCACTCGATGAAGGGATGCATATCCTGGAACGCGGCCAGCAACGCGCGGCGCAGGGCTGTAGCCGATTTGCCTTTCACAGCAACTTCGCGGCTGACGGTGAAACTCTTGAGTTTGAGATGCTCAATCAACGGATGGTCAGCGGCGAATCCCACTGGCGGGCGCTGCAATTTCAATTCGGTATCGAACGCGCCGTAGCTCTTTACGAACTTGGGTTCGTGGATCACGCGCTCCAGTCGTTTGGGCGCGCTCGCGATGAAGCGCCGGATGCGGTTGAGCGTGGGCGTTGGCGGCATATACACCCCACCGGCCTGCATTAGCTTGCCCTGCCAGTCAATCTGAAAGTAATACGCCGGCCCCTGGCCCTTGCGCCCACCCGGCGCGATGGCGGCGCTGAAGTGCGTGTTGTAGGGCGTCTTATCTTTCGAGAAGCGGATGTCACGATTGATGCGGAACAGGCAATCCTCGGCCCGCACGTCCCTCACCTCCGGGTCGAATTGGCCGATCCCCGCAATCGTGTTTTGCACAAACTCGGTAAATTCGCCGCGCAGCGCTTGATAGCGAGGTCGATTCTCGTCAAACCACGGCTTGTTGTTATGCTTCTTGAGCGCACTCAAAAAGCGAACCAGTTCAACGATGTCCATCGATCACCTCAGCTTATAGATGATGAATTGCTCGTTCTCGTAGGCAATGGCCAGTTCGCGCCGGTTTGGTTTTTCCACGACGAGGTAGTCGGCGCCGTAACGCTGGCTGATACGCCGCAGGTCGTTCAGTGTCAGTGTATTGTACGCCTGACGGATAATGTCAACATTCTCAAAATAATCGCCGTCGAATTGCTCGATGGCCCCAGGCGCCACTTGCTCAAAACGCTCGCGCCACTCCGGGAAGTAACTGGGCGCAATGGCAATCATAATCAGCTCGATGTGCGACACGATGGTGGAGCGCTCTGAGAAGACGCGCCAGTCCGACTCATACAACCACCACTTATCGGGCGGCGTGATGAAGACGGCATCGCGTGGGGTGTGAGCGCGCGCCCAGCGTTGCGCCTCGTACCAGGCATTGCGCGGGCCAAAGGGATGAAGGCCCGGCGCCCATAGATTGAAGGTACTCAACAACCATGCCCCGAGCAGGATGCTCAACCCAACGGCAGCCAACATCGCTACCAGGCGTGCGCGCGCCAACCTGATCCATTGCTGCATCGCCCAGAGAGCGGCTGGAAACAATGGCGTTGGCGATACAATCGTCGCGGCCATCAGCAAACAAAAATCCCACCAACCCAAATTTCCGGCTCGCTGGCGCACCAGCAAGTAGTGAACGAAATATAAGTAGCCAAAGCTCAGTGCAAAGACGCCCACGCGGATGATTTGCAGTTGCACAATGATCGTGATCGGGAAGAAATGGGTGGTCACGACCTGTGCGGCCAATATCACCGCCACGGCGATCATGAAGTTGAGCAGACTGGCGGCGTGCCGGCGGGCCGGCGCAAATCGATGCCCGATGCCAAACATGAGCAACGCACTCAATCCAAACAACGTGATGAAGTTGATATGAAAGTATGGGGCGACCATGAAGAACAGGTTATACAGCGTGCCGCGCGTCATCACGCTGAACCATTCCAGGTCGGGTTGCAGGATGATGGCCGAAGCGGTGAGCCGCCACCATAGCACCGGGGCCGCTCCGAGCACGAACAGGCTCACCCCCACTGCAATCGTTTTCAATCCCACTGCGCGCCAGCGCCGGGCCGCATCGAACAGCAGCATCGCCAACACAAAGTTCACCGAGATCACATGAATGTTGTACATCGCCCCCACCACCAGAAATGCCAGCCCGTAGTGTCGCCGCAAATACAAGACGATGGCCCACAACAGAAACGGCAGCGCAAAGGTGCGGTTGAGGAGGCTGAACTCCAGCACCATGAACCCGCCAAAGCCGAGGTGCGGGATGATAAAAGCCAGGACGCTGAAGAAGGCCGTCGGTAGATCATCAAAAAGCTCCAGGCTTATTTCCCAAAACATCCAGAAGGTGGCATACGTCGCAGCGATATGCGTCATCAACATGGCGCTGCCAAGAAACAAAGGCTGGATGGTTTCCGGCATTTGCTGTCCGTATGCCAGATCCAATTGATACACCGGCACAAATAGCCGCCAGAAGTATGAGTAGTTTTGCCGGCTCATCTGTTGCACAAACTCATCGCGCGGAAACAATGTGGGATCGGCGTAATACTTGAGGAACGGGATGTGAGCGAATTGATCGAAGGTACCGAAGTGGTAACCGGAAATCACAATCGAGGCCAGGGCCGCGAGGAGGAAGAAGCTGTGGCGTGCGCGGGCATCGGTCCATACCCGGTCAGCGAGGGTCGAAAGGATGGGTAACTGCGTGGTAGTAGATCGAAACATAGAACGCGATTGTAACCAGCTTTGCGGTGGTGCAAAGCGTGAACGCAAATTTGGGAGTATATAGCTTGCGTTCCGTTCACCGCACAGTACAATCCCAAGCATGGTCAATCCTGATCCATCGGGTGCGCCATCCAAAGACCCATCCGGCTCCAGCCCCTACAGAACCGGCGTCCACATTACGGCTGCTGGAAATGTTCACATCGGCGGCGATGTCGTTGGGCGCGACAAAATCACGAACTTCATTCAGAACATTTTCCAGTTCACACCTTCAGCCGCTGAAACGCGGCGTAATCAACTTTTATTGTTGACCATGGTGCGCCAGTGGGTGGAGGATATGCTGGAAAACTCTCTGCATGGCGCAGTGCCCATCGCGTTGGGCAAACAGGCGCAGGCCGGTGCGGTGCAACATCCGTGGGAGATGCTGATCGCCACACCCCATCAGCCCGACCGTCTCATCTCGCCAGACCAACCCATGCTGGAGGTCTTCGACGAAATGCAGCGCACGCTCTTGATCCTGGGCGCGCCCGGCTCGGGTAAGACCACAACCCTGCTGGAACTGGCCCGAGACCTGCTCACGCGTGCTGAGGCCGATCCAACTCAACCGATCCCGGTCTTCTTCAATCTCTCTTCCTGGGCCGAACGCCGACCGCCCCTCGTCGCGTGGATGGCGGAGGAACTGACTGCCAAGTATCACATCCCGCGCCAACTCGGGCGCCGATGGCTGGATACGTATACTGTGCTGCCGCTACTCGACGGGTTGGACGAAGTGCGCGTTGAGCAGCGCGAGGCGTGCGTCGAGGCCATCAACACCTATCGGAAGACGTATGGGTTGGCGGGGCTTGTGGTGTGCAGTCGTTCCGAGGCGTACGGGGCGCTGACAAAAAAACTACAGCTCTCCGGTGCAATCCTGATTCAACCACTCACCGAACAACAAATTGCTCGCTGGCTGTCTCGGGCGAGCGAGCGCCTGGCCGCGTCATGGGCGGCCTTGGAGAAAGACGCCGTTTTTCGAGAAATGGCCCACACACCGCTGATGCTCTGGATCATGAGCGTGGCTGGAGAGGCGATACCGATGACAGCCCTCCCCGCAGCGCAGGCCAACACGGTTGACGCCTACCGCAATCACCTTCTTGCAGCGTATGTCGAGCGGATGTTTGCCAGGCCGGGCCGAACGAGGAACGAGCTGTATCCGAGGACGCAGACGCTGCACCGGTTAACCTGGCTGGCGCGACGAATGACCCAGCATGGGCAATCCATTTTTCTGATTGAGCACCTACAACCCAGTTGGCTAGCGGGGCGAGCGGGGCGATGGGCCTACGCCGTGGCGTCGCGCGTTTTCGTAAGTTTGTTGCTCGGCGCGACAATTGGAATCGGCTACGCCCTTTCCACCTCTGCGACGCCCGTGTTCGTGAACGACCTCGAGATGCCTCCTTTCTTGTCGGCTGCTATTCTGGCCCTAATCGCAGCTCTCGTCATCGGCCCGCCAATTGGAGTCATCGCTGGACTGACTTGCGCCCTGCGTTTTGAATGGAACGCTGATCGTCCGGCAGGGCTGCCGACTTTCGCACAACGGGCCTTCAATGTTCTAATCGCTGGCCTGGGGCCAGGCTTAGCCATAGCGGTGCTGTATTTCATCTTTGGTCTAGTCGTTGGTTCGGCTCGCGCCCCGGATCTCCTGAGCAGATTTTTACTCATCCTATGGCAGGTCCCACTCGTGACCCTGCTATTCTCGATTCCGTTCGGCGTAATCTTTGGGTCGAAGAACAGCGGACGCGATGCCCGCTTCGACATTCCCATCGTCGAAGCATTAAGTTGGTCATGGACTACTGCGGTGCGCGGCGCAATCGCCGGTGGAATGGGAGGTCTGTTTGTCGGGCTGGGAGTTGGAGTGTTGTTGGCAATGGTGAGCCTGTTACGCTTTGACTTTTCTCGGTCACCATTTCCACTACCGGCAATTGTTTTGTCCTATCTGTGTGTCTGTGGTGGGCCGACCGCGTTGATCGGTGCAGGCCTCTTTGGTCTGATTGGTGGATTACAGAGCAAAACAGCTGGACAAAAAATATCATTCAATCAAGGAATACGGCAGTCCGCCAAAAACTGCGTCGTGGGCACAGTCGTGTTCACGATTGGCGGCAGCTTGTTAATGGCCATTCCCGGATTGCTATCCTCATGGATCACCGCGCAAAGCTCGGGGCGCTGGGATCCCTTCATGCTTCTAATTCCCCTATCTTATAGCCCGATTCTGGGGGCCATGGGGGCGCTGTACTACGGTGGTTTGGCCGTTATCCAACACTTCACGTTGCGCGCGTTGTTGCTTGTTGAGGGACGTCTCCCTGCCCGTCCCGTCCGCTTCTTTGACTATTGCGCCGAGCGCATCCTGCTGCGGAAAGTCGGTGGGGGATACATTTTCGTCCATCGTCTTGTGCAGGATTATTTTACGGGGCTGGAAGCGGATAAAGGACAACGGATAGAAGTCTGACCGGGCGAAGGCTCACAATCCATCAGTAGCATCCGCGCGTCTATCTGTTGCCGGGTGCATTTCAGATTTTTGGTCGCCCGCTCCCCGTCCGCATAAGCGAAGCGACGCTCGCGGACGGATGTCCTGCCAGAACGCCCGCGAGGACGCGGGCTTGGAGCAAACCGACCACTATTGAGAAATGCACTCCTGTTGCCACATTGCTTGCGCTTCTCACTCCGCTGAAGTACACTCGCGCCACTCACCCATTGGAGACGACACATGGCAAGCGGCAAAGAGAAAGCGCTTGATGCAGCTCTGGCTCAGATCAAAAAGCAATATGGCGATGGCGCGGTGATGCGGCTCGGCGAAGCGTCACACCTCGCCGTGGAGGCCATCCCCACCGGCTCGCTCTCGCTCGACCTCGCTATCGGCATCGGCGGGTTGCCGCGCGGTCGTGTCACCGAAATCTACGGCCCCGAGTCTTCGGGCAAAACTACCATCTGCCAGCACGTGGTGGCCGAAGCACAAAAGCTTGGTGATGTGTGCGCGTACATCGATATGGAGCACGCCCTCGACCCGGGCTACGCCGCGCGCTGCGGTGTGGATGTGGACAACCTCTACATCGCCCAGCCGGACACCGGCGAGCAGGCGCTGGAAATCGCCGAGACTCTGGTGCGTTCCGGCGCGATCGGCGTAGTGGTAGTGGACTCGGTCGCCGCGCTGGTGCCCCGTTCCGAAATCGAAGGCGATATGGGCGACGCGACGATGGGTGTGCAGGCGCGGTTGATGTCGCAAGCCCTACGCAAACTCTCCGGCGCCATCAAACAGACGAACACGGCCATGATTTTCACGAATCAATTGCGGATGAAGATCGGCGTGATGTTCGGCAACCCGGAGACGACCACCGGCGGCAACGCGCTCAAGTTCTACGCCAGCGTGCGGCTGGACGTGCGCCGCATCCAGGCCATCAAAGATGGGGAACACGTCGTCGGCTCCCGCACCCGTGTACGCGTGACCAAGAATAAAGTCGCCCCGCCCTTTCGCGAGGCTGAGTTTGATATAATGTACTCTGAAGGCATTTCCAAGGTTGGGGACATGATTGACCTTGGAGCGAAAATGGAAGTCATCACCAAGCGCGGCGCGTTTTTCTCATTCAATGACACCCGTTTGGGCCAGGGCCGAGAGAATGTGAAGAAGTATCTCGCCGAGCATGCGGATGTCGCCGCAGATATTGAGGCGACCATCCGCCAGCAGATGAGCGATGCTAAAGTGGACCTGGGCGGCGATGACGAAGAATAGCGATACCGACGCCATTACGCTTGCGAGCGTAGCGGCCATAGTCCGGCAACAATCTTTACCGACATCAGTTGATGTTTGAATTCCGATGGCGCCCTGTGTGTGTGCCAGCGCGTGGATTGAGTGGAATGCAGAAGCGGCGACTTATCAAGTGGTGGTTGTGGCAAGCATCGAATCGCTTAGCTGACTTCTGTTGCCCGGGCAGCGAAGCCTAAATTTCGCTCGCGCCGCCCCGGGCGGCTTTCCATATTTTCAACTGAGTCCGGCAAGAGACGGCTGTGGCCGCGCCTGTGATGGCGTGCGTCACAGCTTTTTGTTTCAACGGATGGAACGGATTGTGAATCAGATTGAACGAAAATCCGTTACATCCACCCGAAATCCGATCAATCCGTTGATGAAGGTTACGGCATTACGAGTACAGGCCCGAAACAAGAACCGGGTCAACGTCTACCTCGACGGCAAGTTCGCTTTCGGGTTGGCGAAGTTGGAGGCCGCCCGGCTGCGGATCGGACAGGAGTTGGACGAAGCCGCCGTGGCGCGACTGCGGTCCGCCGACAACCGCGAGCAGGTGCACGAACGGGCGCTCAAGCTCATCGCCCGGCGCCCGCGCTCCGAAACCGAGATGCGCGACAACCTGAAGAAGCACGGCGTCCTGCCTGAGTTGATTGATGCCGAGATCGCCCGGCCACGCGAGAGCGGGCTATTGAACGATGATGCGTTCGCCAAGTTGTGGGTGGAGAACCGCGCCGCATTTCGACCGCGCAGTAAACGCATCTTGCAGGTCGAACTCAAGCGCAAAGGGGTGCCACCGGCAGCGATGAAAGCGGCCCTGGCCGAGGT
>JBQTJD010000111.1:0-5124 GCA_052387475.1 Anaerolineales bacterium
CTGAGTTTCTCCCCTCACCCGACCCCTCTCCCGCTGGGAGAGGGGTCGGGTGAGGGAGAAATCGCGGTAATGGCATGGCTTAGTGACTGGAGACTGCATGAACTGGCTGGAACAATATCGTGACCGAATCAAATCAGCTGATGATGCTGCTGGTCTGATTCAGTCGAACTCACGCGTGTTTCTGTCCGGCAACTGCTCCGTGCCGCGTCAGGTATTGGCCACACTCACCGCCCATGCCCCGCGCCTGACGAACGTGGAGATCGTGCAGGTGCTGACCATAGGCCCGGCGGATTACGTAGCGCCGGAGTGCGCGGGCCATCTGCGCGTCAACACCCTCTTCATCAGCGACAACGTGCGCGCGGCCGTCAACGAGGGCCGCGCCGACTTCACGCCCTGTTTTCTCTCGGAGATCCCCGGCCTTTTCAAATCTGGCAAGCTGCCACTGGAGGCCGCGCTGATTCAGGTTTCGCTGCCCGATGAGCACGGCTTCTGCTCGTTTGGCGTGGAGGTCGGCATCAGCAAATCAGCCGCACAGTCGGCGCGGATGGTTATCGCGGAGGTCAATCCCCGCATGCCGCGCACGTTGGGCGATGCCTTCATCCACATATCGAAATTAGATGTGATTGTGCCGGTGGACTACACGCTGCCCGAAGTAAAGATGGCGGCGGATAGCGACCCGGTGAGTGAGCAGATCGCCGCGCACGTGGCCGCCCTCATCCCCGATGGCGCGACGTTGCAAACCGGCATCGGCGCGATCCCGGACGCGGTGCTGCGGCGGCTCACGAGTCACAATGACCTCGGCGTACACAGCGAACTTTTCTCCGACGGCGTGATCGACCTCGTGCAGCGCGGCGTCATCAACGGCGAGCGCAAGACCTTCCACCCCGGCAAGATCATCGCGGGTTTCCTCCTCGGCACGCAACGGCTGTACGATTTTGTCCACGACAACCCCATGTTCGAGCTGCACCCGACCGACTACGTCAACGACCCGTTCAATATCGCGCAAAACGAGCGGATGGTGGCGATTAATTCTGCGATTGAAGTGGACCTCACCGGGCAGGTGTGCGCCGACAGCATCGGTCCACGCTTTTACAGCGGCGTGGGCGGGCAAGTGGATTTTGTGTACGGCGCGTCGCGTTCGAAAGGTGGTCTGCCCATCATCGCGTTGCCGAGCACGTTGACGAAGAAGGACGGCAGCAAGCTGAGCAAGATCGTGGCGCTGCTCAAGCCCGGCGCGGGCGTCACCACTAGCCGCAACCATGTGCACTACGTCGTCACCGAGCACGGCGTCGCCGACCTGTACGGCAAGACCGTCGCCCAGCGGGCAGCGGCGTTGATAACGATTGTCGCGCCGGAGTTTCAAGATGAATTGCGGGCACAGGCGCACGAGTTGCGGTATTTGTGACAGCCAGAGACTGGCCTGCATCTTTCCTGAAGATTGTGACACTCCTCCTCCGATTGCGTGACGATTGAGACTGCCCCTGGAGGTGATCTTTTATTACTCTAAACCAAACTCAGAGACACGGCTCAAAATAGGAGGAACTCATGGTCACATCCGCCTTACGCTCAAGAGTCACGTCCAGCCATAATGGGCATCTCAGGAAAGGCACACCCCACAAGCCCCGACCAATCAAGACCAAATGGGTGTACTTATTCAGCGAGGTGGATCAGGCCGAACTCCATGCCAATGGTTGGGAGGGCGTGCGCGCGCTGCTGGGCGGAAAGGGCGCCAACCTCGCCGAAATGATGCGCGTCGGTCTGCCCGTCCCGCCCGGCTTCACGGTGACGACGGAGGCCTGCAACTATTTCCTCGCTATGGGCGAGAAACTCCCACCCGGCATGTGGGAGGCCGAGTTGGTCGCACTCAAGAAAATCGAGGCCCTCACGGGCAAACGGTTCGGCGACCCGAAGAACCCGCTGCTGGTGTCATGCCGCTCCGGGGCAAAATTCTCCATGCCTGGCATGATGGATACGGTGCTGAACATTGGGCTGAACGATGAAGTGGCCGAAGGCCTCATCGCGTTGACCGGTGACGCGCGCTTCGTCTATGACGCCTATCGTCGTCTGGTGCAGATGTACGGCACGGTAGTGCTCAACGTGGCCGACGAACTGTTCGAGGCCGTGCTGGCCGACTATCGCCAGCGCCGGGATGTGGACAATGACGCTGCGCTCTCGGCCGAGGATTTGAAAGCCATCACGACCACGTTTCGTAAGCTGGTACGTGAAAAAGCTGGACGCGATTTTCCCACCGATCCGATTGAGCAATTGAAACTGGCGACCGAGGCGGTGTTCAAATCGTGGAACGGCAAGCGCGCGCACGATTATCGTCAAGCGGCCGGCATCCCGCACGACCTGGGCACGGCCGTGAATATTGTCACCATGGTCTTCGGCAACCTGGGCGTGGACTCGGGCACCGGCGTCGCCACCACCCGCAACGTCTCTACTGGTAAGAAGGAACTGGAGGGCGATTTCCTTGTCAACGCTCAGGGCGAGGACGTAGTGGCCGGCATCCGCCCAACCCTGCCCATCAGCGCGATGAAAGAGAAAATGCCGAAGGCCTACGCGCAATTTGTCAGGATCGCTAAACTGCTCGAGAAACACTATCGCGAGGTGCAGGATGTGGAGTTTACCGTCGAGCGCGGCAAACTGTGGATGTTGCAGACGCGCGACGCCAAGCGCACCGCGCAGGCCGCCATCCGTTTTGCCGTCGAGATGGCCGAAGAGCACTTGATCACCAAAGCCGAGGCGGTCAAGCGCGTCTCTCCCGATCAGGTGTATTACTTCCTCCATCCACAATTTGACCCGCTAGACAAACAAGCGGCCAAGGCGCGCGGCGATCTCATCGCGACCGGACTCAACGTTTCGCCGGGCGCTGCGGTCGGGCAACTTGCCTTCGATGCGGACACGGCGGAGAAGTGGGCGAAGGAGGAAAAGAAAGCTGTCATCATGGTGCGGCCCGAGACCAGGCCCGACGATGTGCACGGGATGCTGGCGGCGAAGGGCATCCTCACCAGCCGGGGCGGACGCACGAGCCACGCCGCGCTGGTGGCGCGACAGTTCGGCAAGCCGGCGGTCGTCGGCGTGCTCTCGCTGGAAGTCAGCGTCGATGATCGACAATTCAGCACCGCAGCGGGACGCGTATTCCGAGACGGTGAATGGGTCTCGATTGACGGCACGACCGGGGAGGTATTCGCCGGGCAGATCAAAACAGTGATACCCGAGTTCAACGATCCGTATCTCGTCAAGCTGCTGAAGTGGGCGGACAAAATCCGCAAGTTGGGGGTGTGGGCCAACGCCGATTATCCACGCGATGCCGAACGCGCCCGGCAATACGGCGCCGAGGGCATCGGGCTGTGCCGCACGGAGCACATGTTCTTCGAAACCGAACGGCTGCCGCTCATCCAGCAGATGATTCTGGCGCACACGTCACAAGAGCGCGCCGAGCCGTTGGCCCGGCTGCTTCCCTTCCAACGCCAAGACTTCATCGGCCTGTTCCGTGCGATGGACGGGCTGCCCGTCACCATCCGGCTGATTGACCCACCGCTGCACGAGTTCCTGCCCAACCACGATGACCTGCTGCATGAGGTGACGGAACTGGGCATGCGCATCCGGGTGCGTAAGCGCGAAGCGCGTGTCATCGCTGAGATGTTGACCCGGCAGCAGCACATTCTTGACGCGATTGGGGAGATGAACCTGACCAGTTACTTTACCGGATTGCCCGTGGCGGAGGAACTGCCTACGCGTGACGATCAGCAGCATGACATCGCTCAAATGCAAGAGAGATTGAATGCTATCCAGCCCGAAATCGAAACGCTGACCCGAACGTTGGCTGAGAAGCAGAAAATGCTGCAGGCGGTGGAGGGCATGCGCGAGCAAAACCCGATGCTGGGCCTGCGCGGTGTGCGGCTCGGCATCCACATGCCGGAGCTGGTGACGATGCAAGTGCGGGCCATCTTCGAGGCGGCCTGCACCTGCGCGAAAGAAGGGGTGGATGTCCATCCCAAAGTTATGATTCCGCTCACCACGCTCTCCGCCGAGTTACGAGTGGAGCAAACGCTCCTCGAGGCTGAGGCGCACAAAGTCATGGATGAGCACGGCATCGAGGTGGATTATCAGTTTGGCACGATGATCGAGATCCCGCGCGCGGCCCTCGTCGCCGATCGCATCGCCGAGTACGCGCAGTTCTTCTCCTTCGGCACCAACGACCTGACGCAGACGACCTTCGGCATCTCACGCGACGATGCCGAGACCGGCTTCCTCATGGAGTATCTGGAGAAGGGCATCCTGTCCGAGAACCCCTTCGCCAGCATTGACCGCGACGGTGTAGGCAAGCTGATGGACATGGGCGTGCAACTGGGGCGGAAGACGCGGCCCGAGTTGGAGGTTGGTATTTGCGGCGAGCACGGCGGCGACCCGAAGTCCATCGCGCTCTGTCACAAGCTTGGACTGAACTATGTGAGCTGCTCGCCGTTCCGTGTGCCGATTGCGCGGTTAGCAGCAGCACATGCAGCGTTGGGGGAGAAGGTGGATTTGAGGTAGGGCCACATTGGAGGAGACGCCCGGTGGGGCGTCTCTACACAGATTGCGGCTGTAGGGACGGGCCAGCGGCCCGTCTCCAGCCGCTGAATTTCAGGAGATTGCCATGTTGAAGAATCTTACCCTCACGCGCTGGCTGTTCGCCGGTGCAGCCGGAGCAGCGGCGTATGCATTCATCGTCCGTCCGTGGCATCTGCGCTGGGGTGCCACCGAGGACGAAGTGAAGCATTCATTACCCGGTGATGACTTCATCGCCGACCCGAAGATTGCGACCACCCACGCCATCACCATTCATGCGCCGGTCGAAAGGGTGTGGCCGTGGCTGGTACAGATCGGTCGCGGGCGCGGCGGTTTCTACAGCTACACGCGGATCGAAAACCTGATGGGGCTGGACATCCACAACGAAGACCGCCTCGTGCCGGCATTTCAGGAATTGAAAGTCGGCGACGTCATTCCATTTGACTCGACTGGCTTTGGCGTGCAAGTGTCGATCCTCGAGCCGATGCGGACCTTGGTGCTGCACGGCGATACGCGCACCGCGCCGCAAAGCGGCGGGAGAGAGCGGAACAGGTCGCAACTAATGTTGCG
>JBQTJD010000112.1:0-4049 GCA_052387475.1 Anaerolineales bacterium
GACCGCCGAGTGATGACAGTGAAGGGAGACCGAGTTCGGCCGGCTGCATGGGTTGAGGTGATGACTGCTCGTTTGGGCAGGGATGAGTTAACACGCGCCAGACGCTTTCGCGGTAAAGTTTAGCCACTGATAGCAGGAGCACATCCATGTCCGTTCGTGGCGCGAGCAAAACCATCCAGCAAACGTTACTGAGTTGGCCGAACGTCATCGCCCTGCCCCACCGTTTTGGCGGCACGGAGTATTGTTACGGCGAGAAGCGCGAGATCGGCCACATCCACGGCGACTCGTTGGTGGACATCCCCTTTCCCAAAAAAGTGCGCGATGAGGTAGTAGCGGCGGGCCGCGCCGAGCCACATCACATCCTGCCCGAGAGCGGCTGGATCAGTTTTTATCTGCGCCAGCCCGGCGACGTTGAGCACGCGCTTGAACTGTTCCGACAATCGTACGAGATCGCGGCGCGGCAGCGCGAACGCGGCGTTCCGATGCGAACGCCAGAAGCGAGTGAGTGATGTTGAGTGAAAAGGAAATCCAATACCTTCAATCGCAACGATTGGCCCGGCTGGCTACCGTGTCATCCAGTGGGCAGCCCGATGTCGTGCCGGTGGGCTTTGCCTTTGACGGCACTTACTTCTTTGTTGGCGGGCGCGACGTGCCCAGCACGCGGAAGTACAAGAACGTCGTGGCCGGCAACGCGCAGGTGGCGCTGACAATTGATGATCTCGAAACCGTTCAGCCGTGGAAGCCGCGCGGCCTCAGAATCTACGGCACGGCCGAGGTCGTCGAGAAGTCTCCGCCGTTCGGTGGCACAGCGTTACGCATCACACCCACGAAGATGTGGAGTTGGGGCATCGACAGTGGGCCGACCGGCGTGCGACGCGGGCATGGAGCATAGCGATCACGTCCGGCTGTTGCGCGGTGGCATCCCCGAACCTGGCGGCGTGTGGGCCGACTTCGGTTCGGGCACGGGCGCGTTCACATTGGCGCTGGGGGAGTTGATCGGGCCGGGCGGCACGATCTATTCCGTGGATCGCGACGCGCGCGCTTTGCGCGAACAGGAGCAGGCGCTGGCGAGCCGCTTTCCCCGCGCAATGGCGATTGCGCCCGTCACCGTTCACTCGCAGGTCGGCGACTTCACTCAGCCGCTTGACCTCCCGCCGCTTGATGGCCTCGTCATCGCCAACGCCCTGCACTTCGTGCGTGACAAAGAACCGGTGGTACGATTACTCAAGTCGTACCTCAAACCTGAGGGCCGGTTGGTAGTGGTGGAATACAACGTAGATGCTGGCAACCCATGGGTGCCGCATCCGTTTTCTTTTGAGACCTGGAAAACTTTGGCCGCGCGGTGCGGCTTCAAACACACACAGTTGCTGGTCACGCAGCCGAGCCGCTTTCTGCGAGAGTTTTATTCGGCCTCAAGTTGGGAGTAAAGACATGGCCTCACCGATCACTCAAAACCAATCAACTTCTATCCACCCGGCCACCCATATCGGCGCGGTGCATTTGACCGTCTCCGATCTGAGCCGGTCGCTGCCGTTTTATCAGCAGGTGCTCGGCTTCCAATTGCACGGGCGCGACAACGGCGTCGCGCATCTCGGAGCCGGACAGGGCGATTTGCTGACGCTGACCGAACAGCCGGGCGCGGAGCGCTTCATCCGTGGGCGCAGTGGGCTGTATCACTTCGCCGTGCTCGTGCCCTCACGGCTGGAGTTGGCCCGCTCGCTGCGCCGCATGGCCGAAGCGCAGGTGCCGATGGACGGTTACTCCGATCACTTGGTGAGTGAGGCGCTCTATCTTCCCGACCCCGATGGCAACGGCATCGAGGTCTATCGCGACCGCCCGCGCAGCGAGTGGTACGACGCGCAGGGCAACTTCCGCATGGGCGGCGAACCGCTGGATATGGAAGGCGTGCTGGGCGAGTTGCGCCAGCATCCGGAGTCATCCACGTTGCTCGACCCCGGCACCGTCATCGGCCATATTCACCTGCACGTCGCGCGCCTCACCGAGGCCGAGAAGTTTTACACCGAGGGCCTGGGCTTCGACTTCATGGCACGCTACGGGCCAAGCGCGTCGTTCGTCTCGGCGGGCGGCTATCACCACCACATCGGCATGAACACGTGGGCCGGTGTCGGCGCGCCGCCCCCACCGCCCGACGCCGTAGGCTTGCGCTACTTTGAAGTGCGCCTGCCGGACGCCGAGGCGCTCAACGCCACGGCTGATCGCGCCCGCGCTGCCGGTCTCGCACTCGAAGAGCGCAGCGATGGTTTGCTCACACGCGATCCATCGCAAAATGCGCTGCTTATAACCAATAACTGATTACAAATTTCTGGCAAATGCAAATGTACGACACCGTCATCACCCCCGGCTTTGCCGCCGCTACACCATTTCAGTTTTTTCCCGCGGACACTTTTCCAAGCATTCATCCCGTGCACGGGCTACGCTCGCACTTCGCAGTCGGCGGGTGGAGTCCGCTCTCACGTTTAAGCGGGATGGTGACCGCACACATGACCCGCATCGCGCCACATAATGGCTTCACGTGGCACCCGCATCGTGGGTTGGAGATTTACACCTGGGTGCTCGAAGGCACGCTGCATCACGAAGACACGACCGGCGGGCAAGGGGATGTGCAGCCCGGTGATTTGCAGCGCATGTTCTCCGGCGATTGGATCGAGCATCAGGAATTGAATCTCACGGCGGAGCCGGTGCGGGTGATTCAAATCTGGTTCGCCGCCGACCCGAAGCATCGCGGCCTCGCCCCACACTATCAGCAGCTCAATCGCGAACAGCTTCCGGCGCGGCAGGTCGGTGACGCCACGGTCTACAACCTCATTGGCGGCGGGTCACCGATGGAGCAACATATGTCCGGGCGGCTGACGGCCACGCAAACGGAGTCCGGCGGCCACACGTCCGTCGAGCTGCCCAATCCAAACGAAGACCTCTTCCTCTACCTCACCGATGGCGCGGGCCAAGTCGAGTACAATCAGCAAACTTTGAGCCTGGGCCAATATGATGTGATTCTCGCGCGCGCCGGGGCCGAGCCGATTACGATCAGCGCGCAGCCAGGACGCTCACTGCACTACCTGAGCTTTTATCTGCCAAACTTTCTAAACTGACAGGGCCAATGTAACCTGTCACCCTGAGCGCGCGAAGCAGGCGAACTCGTTCGCACGCTTCGCCGTCGAAGGGTCTCGATCCTACACTCGTTGAAATAAAGAATGCTCGTCTCTCACGCGCACTGGCACCCGTACACGGTACAGCCCGGCCACAACACCGTCCACGGCAACCTTCAAGTCACGCTCAATTTTCACAGCCCGCAACTCGGCAATCAACGCACTGTGTTGGTGTATCTGCCGCCGTCTTATCACGACAGCGGCGTTCGCTACCCGGTGCTGTACATGCAGGATGGGCAAAACCTGTTCGATGCCACCACCGCTTTTGGCGGGGTGGAGTGGCAGGTGGATGAGACGATGGAGCAGTTGGCTGCCGAGGGGCTGGAGGCGATTGTGGTCGGGCTGCATCATGCTGGCAATGACCGCCTGGCTGAGTACAACCCCTTCCCATTCGGACGCTGGGTCGGGCGCGGCGAGCAGTATCTCGACTTCCTCGTGCACACGGTGAAGCCGATGATTGACTCGACCTTCAACACCGAGCCGGGCCGCCAGACCACCGGCATCCTCGGTTCGTCGATGGGCGGGCTGATCAGCCTGTATGCGTTTTTTCGCTACCCGCACATCTTCGGTTTGGCCGGTGTGATGAGTCCGTCGCTGTGGTTGGCGCAGAGCGCAATCTACGATTACGTGCGGAGCCAGCCTTATAGTGACGGCAAAATTTATCTCGACCACGGCACCCGCGAAGCCAGCGCCAAACCGATGCGCGATTTGTTGAGGGAAAAGGGCTACCGGCTGCGTCACAACTTGAAATATGTGGCTGAGAAAGGCGCGCGCCACACCGAGTGGGCGTGGGCCAAACGGCTGCCGGAGGCGCTGAGGTTTCTACTCAAAAGCTAGAGAATTGGGGGGGGGGGGGGTTATGGAACCCGCCCAAAAAGAAAT
>JBQTJD010000113.1:0-16042 GCA_052387475.1 Anaerolineales bacterium
CCCAGCCGAAACCGGCGAATATCAACAGCAGTGAGCCAATCGGGTCGAGGTGGACCAGCGGATTGAGCGTTAGCCGGCCCATGCGCCGCGGTGTGTCGTCGCCCAACTGGTCGGCCACGTAGGCGTGCGCGAGTTCGTGAATGGTGAAGGCGATGATCAGGGTGATGACGCGGGCAACAATCGTCGGGGCATCGAGGCCGAGCATAATTTCTCCGTGAAGTGGCGAGGATTATAGCATTCGGGTATGTGCGAATAAGGTGACTGTCACTGGGCATCAACCGCCGGTTCACCACGGGACCCCAATGCCCAGTGACAGTCACCTGTCCCGTATAATCTGCCCATGCCCACCCCGATCATGGATTTTCGCCTTGGCGATGTGCTGCGTTTGCGGAAGCCGCATCCGTGCGGCGGCTATGAGTGGCGCGTCACCCGCCTCGGCGCAGATATTGGACTGGAATGCCTGACGTGCGGGCGGCGCGTGCTGCTCGAACGGCGCGAGGTGGAGAAGCGGACGAAGACGGTGGTGAGCCGAGGGAACGCGACGAAGGACGGATGACGAAGGGCGAAAGTAGAGCCCGCCGCTTTCGTCCTTCGTCAATCGTCATCACGCCGTTGCCGCAGTGGGCGCACTCGGTATCGGCGTCTCTCGCTCCAGCGTCTTCAGCAGCGCGCGGGCGGAGTTCAAGCCGAACAGAGCGAACAGCATCAGCATGAAGGCATTCGCGCTGATGAGGGCCAGTGGAATGAGCGGCGGGAGGAGGGCGAACATCCCTACAACGATGGGCTGGACGGAGATGAAGAACGCCAGCCACACGACCCAGAGTAGTAAGGATACCGCGCCGCGCCCGGTGTGCTTCCACACCAGCCAGCCGAGGCCCCAGACGAAGAACTCCACACACACCGCCAACCCGGCGCGCGGGTTTACTTGCAGCATCACCAGTAGCCGGCCCAGCCCACGCTTGAGCCGCCACAACTGATACAGACCAAAGAGCAGCAGCCCAAGGCTGATGACGATCACGACGCCGAGCAGCGCCACGAGCAACCATGGGTCAATCTGCGAGAGCGCGTAGGCCAGCCCCATCAACACCACCGAGGCCGCGTTCTCGGCGATGACGAAGGCCGGGGCGGAGACGGCGCCCGCCGTGCCGCTGCCGGTCGCAATCATCGGCTTGGCGACGGCCTTCATGCTGGTAAGCGCCACAGCCACCGCCGCGCCGCCGCCCGCAATCAGCGCGCCGTTGCCCCCGAGGCTGCCCTCTCCGGTAAAGATGCGGAGTGTTTCCAGCGCAGCCTTGAGTTCCGGGCTGAGGTTCGCAATCACACCGGCGGCGGCCAGCGCGATGAGGGCGGACGAAGCCGGCACGACAAATCCGCTGACGAAGTGGACGAAGGCATTAACGGCGTGCATCAACCCTGGCGCGAACTGCTGCGCGAAGGAGGGGGCGACGGTGACCAGCCACATCAATCCGACCAGCCCCATGAACCACCACTCGCCCATAAACTGCATTGGGCCGGCTAGTTCAACCCACCCCAGCCGGGCGGCAATCGAGACTACGAGCAAGCAGGCGTATTGATTGGATGCGCCCACCAATCCACCCGCTGCGATGGCCGAAAGAACTAAACTCATTATGACCTCCTTCAGATATTGCAACGAATCTTAAGGAAAATGAAAACTGGGTATTGACAAACAGCAAGCAATGACTATTATAATCAAAACAAGTCACCAGATGTTTTAGTTTCAGGCGACCCAAAGTCAATCTTCTAAAAGCAATCTTCAATGATCTCCAAGTGACCCATGCACCCTGTTCTTGGCTCCTGCCCGGTTTGCGGGCAAACACTCGCCGTCACCCGTCTGCACTGCCACAACTGCGATACGACCATCGAGGGCCAGTTCAGCGTGGGGGCCTTCGACCGCCTCTCGCCCGAGCAGCTCGCCTTCGCCGAGGCCTTCTTCAAAAACGAGGGCAAGCTAAACCGGCTTGAAAAAGAACTCGGCCTGTCGTACCCGACCCTGCGTGCGCGTCTCACGGAAGTAATACGCGCCATGGGCTTTGAAGTTGGACAGGAAGAGCCGATTGGTGTCACCGAAGAGGAGCGTCGCCGCATCCTTGACGAATTGGCCTCGGGCCGTCTCTCCTCCGACGAGGCTGTGAAGGCGTTGCAGGGCGGGTAATTACCGATGACCACTTACCAGCGATTGTAATTGGTAAATGGTAATTTAGGAGTCACAACCCATGTTGGCCGACCGCACTTCCATCCTGAATCAACTCGCTGCCGGGCAGATCTCGGCACACGAAGCTGCCGCCCGGCTCAGGCCCGCGCCGCGCGTTGACCTGGCTGCCTTGCAAGGTCGGTGGCTCCGCATCCGCGTGAATGAACTTTCCACCGGCAAGCCGCGCGCGGCGGTCAATTTGCCACTGATCTGGGTTGCTGCGGGCATGCAAATTGGTCAGCGCTATTCGGCGGATGTGCCCGAGATCAATTGGGACGAGGTCGTCGCAGCGGTGAAATCCGGCGCGAGCGGTCACCTCATCGAAGTGGAAGACGTTGAAGACAATCAGAGTGTGGAAATCTACGTGGAGTAGTTCAACGGATTGAACTGATTTCAGAACGGATGATGGATGAAATCGGTGTAATCCGTTGACTATCAGCCGAGGCAAAAATGGATCAGCGACGCGCCCTCCCGACCAGCCCTAATCCCACTGTCATCCTCGAAGTGAATGGCAACTTGCGCCTCGACGGCAGCGACGTCAACGAAGTTGCCGCCGAGGCTGATATTTTGGACTTGGCCCCCGCCAGTGAAAATGCCGTGCGTGTAATCAGCCGAGGCGATGCCAGCGTGCGCGTGCCGCGCCGGGCCCAGGTCAGCGTGCAGCGCTGCGGCGGCGATGCGCGCGTCAAAGGGCTGGAGAGCGATTTGGACATCCAGCATGTCGGCGGTGATTTGGTATTGCGCAATCTGGTCTCCACCACCATCGGCCATGTCGGCGGCGATGTGAGCGCCAAGAAGATCGGCGGCGCGCTGGCGGTGACCTTCGCCGGTGGCGATGTATCAGTGCGTGGGGTGGCCGGGCCGTTCAGCGCCGAGGAGGTGGGGGGCGATTTGGCCGTGCGTGAACTCGAGGCCAGCGCCACCGGTCACGCCCGAGGTGACGTCATTACGAATATGGATTTTCACCCCGGACAGGAATACACCTTCGAGGCTTTCGGCGATGTGATTTGCCGTTTGCCCGGCAACAACTCGGTTACGTTCCATATTGACAGCAAAGGCGAACTGTCATGGGATATCCCGGGCGCGCGCGTCGAAGAAGTGGACGGCGAGCAGCGCGTGATTGTCGGCGCGGGTGAGGCGGTCGTCACGCTCTCGGCTAATGGTGACGTCACGCTTTCCGACATCACCACCGATACCTCCGGCGTCGCGGAAAGCGGTGATGATTTTGGTGACGTGGCCGAAACCATCGAAGCAAAAGTGGCTGAACGCATGGCCCAGGTGGAGAAGGAAATCAACGCACAGTTCGGCCATCTCAACATCGAATTAAGTGGCCTGGCCGGCATCGACGCCGAGCGCATCGCGCAGCGCGCCCGCCGCGCCGCCGAAACCGCGCAACGCAAACGCGAAGAAGCGCAACGCAAGATCGAGGCTGCCCAACGCAAAGTGGAGGCCCATCAGCGCAAAGCCGAACGCACCGGCCGCCGCCGCAGCTGGGGATTCAATTTCACTTTTCCCACACCGCCGACACCACCCACGCCTCCCACACCGCCGCGTCCTCCGATGGGCTTCGGCCTAACTCGTGCGCAGGCGCCCTTCAATGACCCGGTGAGCGATGAGGAACGTATGGCGATTTTGCGCCTGGTCGAGCAAGGCAAGATCACGGCCGGTGAAGCGGAGAAATTATTGGCCGCGCTCGAGGGAAAGTAAGCAGAAGGCAGTGGGCAGAAAGCAGTGGCAAACTGCATTTTGCCTTTCGCCTTCTGCTTTCTGAGAATGACCGCTCGTCTCGTCCTCCCCGCACCGCCGCCCGAAGGCTTGCAGCCGATGGACCTCACACGCCATCTCGCAGGCGTGGCGGATTTGGTGGAGCTGTGCTTTGCCTCCGAAATGGAGGAGGGCGGTTACAGCGCCGTGCGTGAGATGCGTTTCCTCAGCCGCCTTGGGCCGGCGCTTCCACTCTTGTTACTGCTCGACATCGAGAAGCGCGTCTTCACACACGGATACGTGTGGATCGAAGACGGGCGCGTCATCGGCAACCTGAACATGCAACCGCTGGAGCATTCACCGCGCCTCTGGGGTATTGCCAACGTCGCCGTGCATCCGCAACATCGCCGGCGCGGCATCGCCCAACAGATGATGCAAGCCGCGCTCGACCACCTCCACAGCCTGGGCGGGGACGAAGCGGTGTTGATGGTGGATGATGACAACGTGGCCGCGGTGGAACTGTATCGGCGATTGGGATTCGCGCACACCGCCACCCATACGTCGTGGATGCGATCTGGGCGGCGGGCGGCCCCCGCGCATGAACCATCGATATACGACATCCGTTTGCGCGCCGCCTCTGAGGGGGAAGCCGAATATGCGCTGGCGCGTGAGGCGCGGCCCGAAGGGTTGGCGTGGAACCGGCCACTGCGCGCGGGCGATTTCCACAATTCATTGTGGCGACGATTGCAGCGCACACTCAATGGCGAGGTCGAGGAACGCTGGGCAGTGACGCCGGTTGACTCGCATCAGCTCATCGGCAGCCTCGTCATCGCCACCGGCCTGCCGGAGGGTGACCGGCTCACGATACTTGTGCACCCAAGCTTTCGCGGCAACCTTGAGCGCCCGCTGCTCGTGCGCGGTTTGCGCCGCCTTGGCCCTCGCCCGTGGAACGTCCGCATCGAGCATCCGACACACGATGAGGCCGCCAGCACGGTGCTGCGCGATCTTGGCTTCACGGCCAACCGCACGTTGCGGTGGATGAGGAAAGTCTTGTAGTCAAGTAGTCGCATGGTCAATAGTCGGTGAGTGGCGCGGAATGCGACTACCTGACTACTCGACCACTCGACTAGCCGACCAAAATGAACGGCCAAGTCACAGTCGAAAATTTAGCCAAGACTTACATCACCCGCCAACGCAAAGGTCTGTTCAAGAGCGAGGAGAAGCAAGTGCCAGCCCTCAAAGGCGTCTCGCTCGAAATCAGGCCCGGTGAGATTTTTGGGCTGCTCGGGCCAAACGGCGCGGGCAAGACCACGCTCATCAAATGTCTCACCACGCTGTTGCTGCCGACAAGCGGGCGCGCCATCATCAACGGCTTTGAATTGACCAAACAAGATAATGCCATCCGCGCGACTACGGGCTGCATGTTAATGGGCGAGCGTGGGCTATATTGGAAACTGACGGCGCGCGAGAACCTGGTTTTCTTTGGCGCGCTGTATCACCTCAACACCACCGACCGCAAGCGTCGGGCCGATGAACTGATTGAGCAACTCGCCCTCGGTGAGATCGCTGACCGCGCGGTGGAGAGCTACTCCTCCGGCCAGCGGATGAAGGTGGCCTTTGCCAAGGCGCTGATCAACGACGCGCCGCTGCTCATCCTCGACGAGCCGACCAACACGCTCGACGTGCCTTCGGCGCACGAACTGCGCGCCGTTGTCCGGCAACTCAATCAACAAGGCAAGACCGTCATCTACACCACGCACATCATGGCTGAAGCCGAGACGCTGTGCGACCGTGTCGCTATCATTGACCGTGGGGAAGTTCTGGCGCTTGGCACCGTGCCCGAACTGAAAACTTCGCTCAAGCGCGAGGCCGTGCTGAAGATCGAGGGCGTCATCTCCAACAAAGCCAGCACCGCCGTGGAGCGACTGCCCGGCGTCTCGCGTGTAGCGCTCAGCATGAACGGCCATGCCACGCTCACCGTCGTCTCGCAGGATTCGCAAACCACGCTGCTGCCGCGCCTCATCGAAACGCTGACGCAGCACAATGCCGTTATTCAAAAGATCTCGCCGGAGGAAGTGACGCTTGAGGATGTCTTCATCGCTCGCACCGGCCGCACGCTGGCCGAGGACACGCGGGTGAAATAGGACGGGAAAAGAGGGCAAGGAAGAAAACAAGAGAAACTGCGAGGACGATCCGTTTCCGTCATTTCCTTTGTTTTCCTGATTCAGTGATGACTACGATTGGCAAACCCTCTTTCACGCAAATACTCTCAGCCGCACTGGCCGAAACCCGGCTGCGGCTGATCAACATCACGCGTTACCCGGGGCAGATGGTAATGGAGATCATCATCCCCATCATCTTCGCCGCGATGCCGATGCTGCTGGGCCGCGCCACCGGCGGCGAGGACGCGGCGGAGAATTTCGCCGCCAACACCGGCACGACGAATTACGTGGCCTATCTCCTCATCGGCAGCAACGTGTTCACGATTGTCTCGAGCGCGTTCTGGCATATCGCCTACTGGCTTCGCTTCGAGCAGGAGACCGGCACTCTCGAAGCGGTGTACCTCACGCCCACATCGACGTTTACGCTTGCGAGTGGGGTCGCGCTATACAGCGTCATTCGTGGAGTGTCATCTTCGCTGCTGGCGTACATCATCGGCTGCCTTATCTTTCAAGTTAATCCGTTGCAGGGCGATGTGCTACTCGCGCTGGCCTTCATCGCCGTGGGACTGGTTCCGGTGTATGGCATGGCGCTGATCTTTGGCGCGGTAGTGCTGAAGGTGAAAGAGTCCAACGCCATCCTCAACCTCATGCAATGGGTGGTGAGCTTTTTGATGGGACTGTTTTTTCCGATCGCGGCCTTGCCGCCGTTTGTCAAATTCATCGCCTGGCTCTTCCCGCCTACCTGGATGACGAACGGCGTGCGCTCGGCGCTGCTGGGCGTCGGCTACTTCTTTGGCGAATGGTATCTGGACATGGCCGTACTGTGGGCGTTTATGCTTTTCGCGCCGCTGTTCGGCTTTTGGGTGTTCAACCGCACCGAACGCGGCATCCAACGCAACGAGGGCGTTGGACAATTTTGAGCTGTAGTGCGGGTGGCGACCATTCCCGTCTCTCCTCCTCAGTCGCCACTCGCACTAGAGCAATACGATTTCTGATTGCTGATTTTGGATTGCGGATCGTCTCAATCCCCAATCCAAAATCCCCAATCCAAAATCAAATGGTAACTCGTCACTCCACTTTCAAGTTGTTGACCGGCCCGGCCGCGTGGCTCAGCACCCTGCTCGCCATGACGCAGAAGGAGCTGATGATCATGCTGCGCTACCCGGTGGAGTTCGTGGCCTCCTTCGGGCAGGTGTTTCTCATCGTCACCTCACTCACGCTAGCCGGGTTGATGTTCACGCCGCGCGACGCGGCCAGCGCGACAGGCGCTTCGGCCACGGCCGGCATCGTCGTTTATGGCTTCATCCTGTTCATGTTCCTCTCCGATACGCTGTGGACGATTGGTTACAACGTGCGTCGTGATCAAAAGCAGGGCACGCTCGAACAGCTTTATCTCAGCCCGGCGTCGAAGTTCGCCAACCTGGTGTCACGCATCGTGGTCACGCTGGTGTGGACGGGGCTGCTGTGTGTGATGTCGGTCTGGCTGATGAGCCTCCTCATCGGTCAGCTCCCGTTCGAGAATTTGCTGCTCGGTCTGCCCGTGTTGGCGCTGGCGCTCTCCGGCACGTTTGGCGCCGGTTTCGCTTTCGCCGCGCTCACGCTGCGGGTGAAAGAGACCGCGCAGACGTTGGCCAACCTCATCCAGTTTGCGTTCATGGTGTTGTGCGCGCCGTTCTTCCCGTTCAGCGTGCTGCCCGAGGTGTTGCAATGGGTCGCGCGCTTCATCCCGCTTTCCTATGGCGTGGATGCGTTTCGCTCGTTGCTCATGGGCTTGCCCCAGGGTTACCCGGAACTGGCGTCCATCGAAGTGGAATTGGTGATCGTAGCGGCCTTCGGTGTACTCATGCCCATCCTCGGCTATTGGCTCTATCAGCGCGAGGAAAACGTCGCCCGGCGGAAGGGCAGCCTCTCAGAATATTGAAGATTTTAGATTGCAGATTTTAGATTTGGCCGCAGCCCAAATCTGCAATCTAAAATCTCAAATCTAAATTCATGGATGAACAACCTCGTCTGCAAATTCTGAAGATGATCGAAGACGGCAAATTGAACGCCGAGGACGGCATCCGCTTGCTCAACGCGTTGTCAGGGAGTGCGGCGGTTGCTGCAGCGGAAGCGAAGCTTGCGCCCGCGCCGGAAGCAATTGCTCCCAAGTCAGCGCCCACTGCCGCGGCGCAATCCCCACCGCCCGATTTTGCGTACTGGCGTAGTTGGTGGCGGCTACCATTCGCACTCGGCACGGCTTTCACCGTCATCATCGCGGCGTTGGCCTTCTGGGCGTGGCGCGCGGCTGATAATCAGCTCACGGTGTGGTTCGGCTTGCTGATGTGCCCGCTGGCCTTTGGCGTATTGGTGATGGCGCTGGCCCTGGCCAGCCGCACCGCCAAGTGGCTGCACCTGCGCGTGAATACAGGCCGCGATGAATTTCCGCGCCGCATCGCACTGTCGTTGCCGATGCCGATTGGCCCGTTGCGCTGGGTCGTCAACCTCATCGCGCAGTTCAATCCCGAGTTACAGAAGCGCGGTGTGACGGAGATGATTACGGCGTTGGGCAGCGACCTCTCCTCGGACAACCCACTGTACGTAGAAGTGGATGAAGGTGAGGGCGGAGAGAAAGTGCAAGTTTATATTGGATGACGGAAGACGAAGGACGAAGGACGAAGGTGGAGGCATTCACTTTCGTCTTTCGTCCATCGTCCGTCGTCGGAAAAACTATGGCAACCGTTGAAGAACGCATGAAGGTGCTGAAGTTAATTGAAGAGGGAAAGATTTCGGCGGAGGAGGGCGCGAAGCTGCTGGCCGCGCTGGCCGACAGCCGCAAGACGCCGACCATCACGCTGGGCGCAGGCAACGCGCGCATGTTGCGCATCCGCGTCACCGACGCGCGCAGCGGCAAAGCCAAGGTTAGCGTCAACCTGCCGATGAGCCTCGTCAGCACCGGGATCAAAATGGGCGCGCGCTTCGCCCCCGGCCTCGAAAGCGAACAACTGGAAGCCTTGTCCGAGGCGCTCAAAGCCGGGCAGACCGGCAAGATCATCGACGTGACCGACGAAGAAAGCGGTGAACACGTCGAGATATTTGTGGAATGAAAAACGGGAAAAGAAGGAAATGAGGGAAATCATTTCCGCATGGTCCATCGTTTCCCTATTTTCTTTTCCTTCATCTCCCGTTTCAGGCAAGTATGTCTTCTCAACCTTCCCTCATCCCCACCCACTGGCAGCGTAATTTTTTCACCCTCTGGTCGGGGCAGGCGGTTTCGCTCTTCGGCAGCTCGCTGGTGCAGTTTGCGCTGGTGTGGTGGCTGACCTCCACCACCGGCTCGGCCACGGTGCTGGCGATTGCGAGTTTGTTTGCGATACTGCCCACCATCCTGCTCGGCCCGGTGGCCGGCGTAGTGGTGGACCGCTTCAACCGGCGGCTCGTCATGCTCGTGGCCGACAGCCTGGTGGCGGCGGCAACGTTGTTGCTGGCCTATTTGTTTTGGACGGACGCGGCGCAAGTCTGGCACGTATACGCGGTGATGGTGTTCCGCGCGACGGCGGGCACTTTTCAATTTCCGGCCATGCAAGCCTCCACCACGTTGATGGTGCCGGAGGAACAGTTCGCCCGCATCGCCGGTTTCAATCAAATGTTGCAAGGGCTGATGGGCATCGTTGCCCCGCCGGTGGGCGCGCTGCTCATCGGGCTGCTGCCGCTGCAGGGTGTGTTGATGATTGACACCGGCACGGCGCTGCTCGGCGTGCTGGCGCTGTTCCTCACCCACATCCCTCAGCCGCCCGCGCGTACCGTGACTGAAGCCGCGCCCTCGTTCGGCAGCGAGCTGCGGGCTGGATTTAGTTACGTCGCGCGCTGGCCCGGGCTGCTGGCGCTGCTGGGCATGGCAGCGGTCATCAATTTATTGCTCGCCCCCGCTGCCGCGTTGCTGCCCATCTTGGTGACGCGCCATTTCAACGGCGGTGCGCCACAACTAGCGACTCTGGAGGCCCTCTTTAGTTTTGGCATGGTCGCGGGCGGATTGTTACTGGGTGTGTGGGGAGGCTTCAAGCGCCGCATCCTCACCTCGCTGCTCGGCTTATTGCTCTTGGGCATCAGTTTCCTCGCTATCGGGCTGACACCAGCCGATGCCTTCTGGTTTGCCGTCATCGCCTCGTTCGTCGCCGCCGCTACGGCCGCCCTTACGAACGGCCCGCTGATGGCCGTGTTGCAAGCAGTAGTCACACCCGAGATGCAGGGCCGCGTCTTCACGCTCATTGGCAGCTTGTCATCGGCGGTGACACCACTCGGCTACCTCATCGCCGGGCCGACCGCCGACGCATTCGGCGTGCAGATTTGGTACGTCATCGGCGGCGTGGTTTGCGCGGCGATGGCCGGGCTGTCGTTCTTCATCCCCATCATCCGCAACCTCGAAGACCACAGGGCCGAGCCGGTCATAACGCTGGCGCTCACATGACTCTCGCAGGGCCTTTGATCGGCGCGGGCCGGCAAGCTGAGGTCTTCGCCTGGGGCGAGGGTCGGGTGCTCAAACTCTATCGCCGCGCCGAGGCTGAACGGGACGCATACGCCGAGGCCGAGTACACGCGCCTCGCCTACGCCGCTGGCGCGGCGGCGCGGAGCGCCGTTGGAGAAGCGCATTCGCGCGTCTCGCTCGCCCGCTTCGCTGGCGCGCCCGCACCCGCCGTCTACGAAACCGTGTTGGTGGAGGGGCGGCCCGGCGTGGTATACGAACGCCTCAGCGGGCCGACGATGCTGTCGGTCCTCGTCGCGCAACCGTGGCGCGTGACTGCGCTGGCGCGGCAGATGGCCGAGGTTCACGCTCAGTTGCATCGATGCCCGGGTGTGGGTTTGCCGAGCCAGTCCAGGCGCGTGACTGAGTTGGCGGGTTGGATTGAGACTCGCTCCGATTTCACGCCCGCGTTGCGAGCGACGTTGGTGCGTGTGGTGAACGCGCTGCCCGAGGGTGACCGGCTCTGCCACGGTGACCTGCATCCCGATAACGTGCTGCTCACCGAGCGTGGGCCGCGCGTCATCGATTGGATGAATGCCTGGTGCGGTCACCCGCTCGCCGATGTGGCGCGCACGTCCATTATGCTGCGCCTCGGCGACCCGCCGCCCGGCTTTGTGCAGCGCGCCATCATCGCGCTGTTTCGCTCGCTCTTTCACGCGTTGTACCTGCGCCACTACTTTCGCGCGCAGACCGATTACGCGCCGAACGAGCTGCGCGCGTGGGAGTTGCCCCTCGCCGTTGCGCGGCTCACCGACGGCATCACCGCTGAACGAACGGTATTGCTGAAGTTCATCGAAGAACGTGCCAAGGAGGTTAAGGCCGATGGCGTATTATCTCGTCAAAGCTCATCTCAAATCTGAACTCGCTTCACAGTTGCGCGCGATTGGATAGCGGCGAGATCCAGGCCATGCGGCCCTTCGGTGTGGCCTTACACGATGGCCTCGATCACGCCCGCCGCGACGGCGAGTGGATTGTGTGGGAAGAGGAAGATTATTGCTCTCCGCCGCTGGCGATGGAACGCGCCGCCGTGCTGGATACGTACTTTGTGGATTTGCACGTCGAGGCCGTGAAGCGCGACACTGGCTGGACACGCATCGAACATTTGCCGCGCTTATGGGCTGACCCGCAAACTTAACGCAAAGGCGCGAAGCATGCCTCGCCAAGGAAAGCAAACCTTTGCGTCTTGGTTCCCTGGCGTCTTTGCGTTGAAATCCGATGGCATCATCAAACTCCCGTCTTCCCTCCGGCCTGTTCGGTTTCAGCATCGTCTGGCTCGGCCAGATCGTTTCGGTGCTGGCCACCAGCATGACCCAGTTCGCGCTCTCGTTGTGGGTGTTGCAAAAGACCAACAACGAGGCCACGCCGTTCGCGCTGATGCAGGTGTTCTTCATTACACCCTTCCTCCTCATCTCGCCGATTGCAGGCGTGATGGTGGATCGCTACAATCGCAAGCTGATGATGATGGTGAGCGACCTGTGCGCGGGGCTGGCGACGGTGGTGATTTTGATTCTGCAATCGTTCGGCATGTTGGAGATCTGGCATCTGTACGTGTCCGCCGTCATCGCCGGGCTGGGCAACGCCTTTCAGTGGCCGGCGTACAGCGCCGCCATCAGCACCATGATGCCGAAGGAGCAATACGGTCGCGCCAACGGGCTGATGTCGCTGGTGGAGATGGGGCCGAACATCGTCGCGCCGCTGCTGGCCGGGGCGTTGCTGCCCCTCATCACCCTCACCGGCATTCTGTGGTTCGACGTGGCGACGTTCTTGTTCGCCATCGGCGTGTTGCTCGTCGTTCACGTACCGCAACCGCAACGAACAGAAACGGGGCAGGCGGCACAAAGCGGCGGCTGGTTGCAGGAAGCGGCTTTCGGATTCCGTTACATATTTTCGCGGCCCAGCCTGTTGGGCCTGCAACTGACGTTCTTCTTCGGCAATCTATTTTCGGGCATCGCCTTCACCCTGGTCGCGCCGATGATCGTGGCGCGTGTGTCAGCGACAATGTCGGCGGCCTTTGCGGGCGATGCGACTGCCGAAGCGGCGCGGGTGCTCGGCCTGGCGCAATCTGCCGGGGCCATCGGTGGCGTGTTGGGCGGCATCGCCATGAGCGCGTGGGGCGGCTTCAAGCGTCGCGTCCACGGTGTGCTGCTGGGGTGGATGTGGAGCGGCGTGATCGGGTTGACGTTGCTGGGATTGGGCCGCGACCTGTGGGTGTGGCTCCCGGCGATGTTCCTCGGCGCGCTGCCATTTGCCATCGTCAACGGCTCCAATCAAGCCATTTATCAAGCCAAGGTTCCACCGGATGTGCAGGGCCGGGTGTTCTCGGCGCGGCGGCTCATCGCGTGGTTCACACAGCCGCTGTCGCCCCTCATTGCCGGCCTGCTGGCCGACCGGTTGCTGGAGCCGAGTGCACGGGCAGGAACGGGTTTGGTGGCGGCGTTCAGCGGATTGGTCGGCACTGGCCCGGGTGCGGGGATGGCGCTGCTGCTGATCGTGTGCGGCGTGCTGGCAACGCTGGTGGGCGCGGCGGGCTACTTCATCCCCGTCATCCGCAACGCCGAGGATATTCTGCCCGACTACGACGCCGCGCCAGTTACGGTGACCGCAGCAGCGGACTGACAGTTCCCCGACAGCGCCATTGCGCCCGCAACTGGCGGTAAAAGTGTTGCGTATTCCGTATTGCGTAGTAGATTAGGAATACGCAACATGCAACACGGAGGAATAACATGCTCAGACTCTTAATTCGCCTCGCCATCAACGCCCTGGCTTTCTGGGTGGTCTTCAACGGCATCCCCGGCCTCAGTGGAGGCGTGGCGGGCATTGACGGCCCGCAGAACGTCACCGCCGTCATCGTCATCGCAGTGATCTTCGGCTTTGTCAACGCGCTGGTGCGGCCCATCCTCACCTTCCTCACCTGCCCGTTCCTCATCCTCACCCTCGGGCTGGGCACGCTGCTCATCAACACCGCGCTGTTCTGGCTCACCGGGCAGATCGGCCAATATCTCGGCGTGGGCTTTACGGTGCAGGGCTTCTGGCCGGCCTTCTTCGGCGCGCTGGTCGTCTCAGTCGTCAGCATCGTGCTGAGCGTTTTCGTGCCCGACGAGCGCGAGTGGCGGCGCCGTGACTGGCAACGGAGTGAGCGCGACCGCAATTGAGCGGTCACGACACATATCGCTGATTGACACGAAGCCGGGCGGTTGAGGAGAGGAGCCTCCAGCCGCCCGGTTTTAGTTTCCCCTAAGATCAACAGCAGCGTGTCATGGTAGAAGTTTGTGTTTTCGCGCGAGGAAATAGGTGCGCGTATCGCACGAGTCAGGCAGCGCGCGTTTGAAGGTAAGGGTCTCTCCCTCATAGGACCAATCATATGTGCCGATCGGGTCGTACAGGACTTTTGCACAATACCCGGCGAAGATCGCAATCTGAAAACCGGTAATGGTATAGGTGCCGGTATCCATCTGATGGTTGTTCAAGGTGGCAGTCCATTGACCATCAGCCTGGAATGTATGCGTCAGTGTGCCTTCACTGATAGTGGCCTCGAAGCTACCTGTGGGGAAGATATCGAGTGTCGGCTGGGGGGCCGGAGTTGCGGAAGGGGCACGGAAGTGTCTGTGGGCGATGCAGTCATCGTCGGTATCGAAGTGGCAGTTGGTTCGGGAGTGCTCGTGAGCGGAACAGGCGTCGCACTCGGCGCGGCGGTTAGCGTCGGCGTGGGCGGCAACTGCGTGGGCGCACAGGCTGAAACCAGAGAGCCAATCACAAACATCAAACTGAATAACCTTCGCTTTGTTATGAAGATGCCTCCTGTGAGTCGGGCCAGAATTGAGAGGCGAGGTGTTGGCGTTGTTGCGGAGCGTGACGATGGAGGAGCAGCAAGGCGAGCAACGACTGGAGCCGTGCGATATTCAGGCTGCCGACCATTGTGTGTCCATCGGCCAGCCGGAACTCCCCCGGTAATTGGATGTGTAACGGATGCGCCAGCACTGCCCCTCCCCTGCACAGCTGAGTGCTGTATCGTGGGGCAATTTTACGCAACTTTGTCCGATTTGTGCTATCGCGATATTGGGTTGAGTGCGCCCAAGTTTCGGGCCAATGCATGGCCCGTTGCGCCGAGGAATGGAATTCCCCGGCTGTGGGGTCGTCAGCCGGGTTCACCCGGCTTCCATGTTTTTAGCCCGGAGTTTTCAACTCCGGGCGTCGCGGGCCGCCGTAGCCCCAGCGCGCTGACCGCAAGATAAATCACGCCGCCGATCAAGCCATCCATCATGTCCTGCGCATACCAGCCGAGTGAGAGCAAGACCGCTTGCGGCGCGGTCAGGCCGATCTGCGTGAAGAGGGCGACGGCCACACCCTCGCGCACACCGAAGCCGCTGATGGAGATCGGGAGGAGGAGTGAAGCCGTCATCACAGGGATAAAGGCGGCCAGCGCCCACAGCGGCACGGCGAGGTTGAGCGATTGCGCTACCAGCCAACTGGTAAACAGCACGGCCACGAGATTGAATAGCACTGCGATCAGTGAAGCTTGGCCGAGCGCGCGCAGACCACAGCGGGCAATCACATCGTAGGTCTGACCCAACCACGTATCGCCGGCCAGCGAGAGCGCGCGTGGCAACGGCAGGCGGGCGATGATGGCCCGCATGAACTTGCCTTCCACCAGCACCACGGCGGCGGCCAACACGCCCAACCCCATCAGCGCAATCAGCCACACCGTGGCCGGCGGCAGATAGCGTGCCGAGGCGGGCAACGCCAGGAGCGCAAACAAAAACAACACCACGAACCCGGCCAGCCGGTCAATGAGCACAGTGCCGGTGGCCTGCTGCTTTGTCACCCCCGGCCCAACCTCGAGCACGCGCACTACATCGCCGCCGATGCCGCTCGGCAAAATCGTGTTGAAGAACGCGCCGATGTAGCACAGATACACCGCGCGCTTGAATGAAATGCGCGCGCCGGCTGCGTGCAGCACCACATGCCAGCGCCACGCGCGCAAGAGCATGCCGAACGTGCTCACCGGCACGACCAAGGCATAGACGGCGACGTTGAAAGATTGCAGCGCCGACCACAACTCGCGCAGGTCGGCGCTGGCGATGAGCCAGGCCAGCAGGCCCACCGAGACCGCGAGACGCAAAAGTGTCAGCAGACGCTGACGCGTGGAGTCGCTCATGTCGTTGGTTGGGGCCGGCGCAGACCGAGCACGCCGGAAAGCAGATAGATGGCGCCGCCTACCAGACCCGCGACGACATCCACCGAATAGACCGCCAGCGAAAACGCTGTGGCCGCCGTCTCACCAATCCCGATCTGCGCGAACAAAATCAGATAGAGGCCTGCGCGCACGCCCAACCCGCCAACCGTAATCGGCAGCAGCAACGACACCGTTGTGATCGGCACGAAAACCAGCAACGTCCAGAAGGAAATATCCAGATTGAGGGCGAGTGAAATCAAAAAGGCGGCTAACGTCTGAACGAGATTGAA
>JBQTJD010000114.1:0-8253 GCA_052387475.1 Anaerolineales bacterium
GTCGCCGCGCTGGCATTGGCCGTCGATATCTTCCGTTACCGATTTTTGGATGTGGTGCCGGTGGCGCGGCAGGCGGTGCTGGATAGCATGACCGACGGCGTGTTGGTGCTGGATGCGCGCGGCCGCATCGCCGACCTCAACCCGGCGGCGCGTCGCCTGCTGGGGATGCCGGGTGCCGATGGGGTGGGCCGCGCCGTCGGGCAGGCGCTGAATCGCTGGCCGCAACTGCTCGACTTTGTGCAGCGGGCCGCCGATGGCCGCACCGAACTGATCTACAACTTTGCGCCGGGGGCCGCGCACTGGTACGACGTGCAAGTGACTTCGCTGCACGAACAAGCCGATCATCTGCGCGGGCGGCTCGTCGTGCTGCGCGAGATCACCGACCGTAAACAGGTGGAGCGCGAACTGGCGCTGGCCCGCGATGAAGCGCTGGAGGTCAGCCGGCTCAAAGGCCAGTTGCTGGCGAAGGTCAGCCACGAACTGCGCACCCCGCTCGGCTCCATCCTGGGCTTTGCCGATTTGATCCGGCGCGGCACGTATGGCGAGGTGGATGAGCGCCAGTTACACGCCGCCGAACGCATCGCCCACAACGCGCAGTATCTTCGCCAGTTGGTCGAAGCGTTGCTCGACCAGGCCGACCTGGATGCCGGTTCGGTGCAACTGGCCGGCCGCAGCTTCGCGCCGCAGGAACTGCTCGATAATGTCTGCGCGCAGTGGCATGACGTCGCAAAGAACAAAGCGCTCGAATTTGTCACCGAAGTCGATCCACAACTCCCTGCCAAATTGACGGGCGATCTGGCGCGCTTGCATCAAATGCTCGGCAACCTCGTGAGCAACGCCGTGCGCTTCACCGACACCGGCGCGGTCACCGTGCGGCTTTTCCGGCCGGCCAAGATTCAATGGGCGCTGCAGGTGACAGATACCGGGCCGGGCATCCCACCGGAGGCGCAAGCCCTTGTCTTTGAGCCGTTCTGGCAGTTGGATAAATCGCTCACGGGTCAGACAGGCCCCGGCCTCGGGCTGTCCATCGTGCGGCAACTGACCGCGCTGATGGGTGGGCAGATTGCGTTGGAGAGTGAAGTGGGACGAGGCAGCACGTTCACGATTACGCTGCCGTTGTACGAACGCCATGAGCGTTAGCCCCCCGCGCCAACCGGCCTGGCTGCCAAAGAGAGCCTATCCGTAAACGTAGGGGCGACCCTTGCGGTCGCCTGCCCCAACGGGTTTACGGATAGGGTCTAAAGGGGTTTGGCCATGTATAAATCCCCCAGTTCGAAACCGTGCTTGCGATAATAGTTGCGCGTGCCGATCGCCGAAATCACGGCCAGTCGGTTGTAACCTGCGGCCCGCGCCTGCGCTTCCGCCTCGCGGATGAGTTGCGCGCCGAGGCCCAAATGTTGCGCCTCACCCTGCGCCGCATCGGCGAGGCCGACCACCGGCCCATACACGTGGACTTCACGGATGATGGCCGCGCCGCCTAATTCATCAAGGTCTGTGAGCGCAACGGCTTCCGGTGTTGGAAGCGAGAGCCGCAACAAGCCCGCAAGTTTATCGGTGGTGCGCGTTTCAAAACTCAAAAAGTGCTCCACGCCGCCGCTCGTTTCATAGTGCTCATCCTTCAACTGCAAATCCCTAATCCCTAATCGCTCACTCCGCACTTCCCGCCAGCGAATATCCTGCGACGCCCTCCCGGTTAGCCGCAAATGTTTTTCCACTGTCTCGCGCAGATTGCTGGCGGTGCTGCCCGCCACCACATGGTTGGCCGGGATGTCGCGGATGACGCGGCTGAGCCGCACGTAGCGCGGGGTCTGCGCCATGCAGTCCGCGATCAACGCAATGAGTTCATCGTCGGTGTACGGGCGATACTCGCCGCGCTCCCACCACTGCACGAGTTCCGCCTCCTTCACCAGCGAGCACGGATAAATTTTGAGTTCGTCGGGTCGCAAGCCGGGGTCAGCCCACAGCCGCGCGTAATCGTCGCGGTCACTCTCCGGTGTCGCGCCGAGCAGGTTTGGCATCCAGTGCAAGTGCAGTTTGAAACCCGCCGCACGCAACAGCTTCACCGCTTGCTGGGTCTGCTCAACGCTGTGCCCGCGTTTGTTGAGATCGAGGATGTGATCATCAAGGCTCTGCGCGCCGAGCTGCACCTTCGTCACGCCATAGCGACGCAGGCGCTGAAGTTCGGCGGCATCGACGTAGTCGGGCCGGGTCTCGATGACGAGGCCGACGTTGCGGCGCTCGGAGCTCTCGTTGATCCGTTGCGCCTCTTCGAGCGAGTCCGCCTCGACCCCGTCGGCTTCGACTCCATTCAGCGCATCGAAGCAGCGTTTGATAAACCATTCCTGATAATCCACTGGATAGTAGCTCCACGTGCCGCCAAGGATCAGCAGTTCGACTTTGTCGGTGGGATGGCCGATGTTTTCGAGCGCGCGCAGGCGGCTGGCCGTCGTCGTGTAAGGATCAAAGCCGTGCGCCTCAGCCCGCGCCGCGCCCGGCTCGTCGTGCAGGTAACTCTTCGGCATGCGCACATCGGTCGGGCAGAAGATGCACTCGCCCGGGCAGGGGAACGGCTTGGTGAGGACAGTGACGGTGGCCACGCCGCTTTGTGTGCGGATAGGCTTCATCTGCAAGCGCCGCATCACCTCGCGGTCAAACCTCATCCGGCCCTGTTCACAAAACTGGCGATAGGCGGCCACGATCTGATCTTTGGCGAATTGCCCGTCGGCGCGCGGGTAACGACGCGATAGTCGGGCCATATCGTCGGGGTGGAAGTCCACCAACGCCGCGGCCTCGCCGATCAGTCGCAACAGTTGGGCCTCTTCTTCCAACGTGAATGTGGTGGAGCGTTTGTGATACCACTCGCGCGTGCGCATCCGGAGAGTGTACCAAAAAGCGCGGCGCAATTCCTGTGCCATAATCCGCGCGATGGAGCCTTCAATCCAAAAGCGTTTGGCGGAGTTGAACCGCGAGTTTTACGACACGCATGGGGATGATTTCGCCGTGACGCGCCCGCGCCTTGCACCCGGCGTCAAACGAGTCGTTGGCCGCATCCCCGTCGGAAGCCGCGTCCTCGAAGTGGGCTGCGGCGATGGCAAGGTGGGCCGCCGCTTGGCCGAGCGTGGCGTGCATTATTTGGGGTTGGATAGTAGCGTGGCGATGCTCGCGCGCGCACAATCGCTCACGGAGAATTGGAGATTGGAGAACCCCCAATTTTCCAACTCTCTACTCTCCTTTGCGTACTCCGATCTACTCTCGGCTGATCGCCTCACCGGCCAAACATTTCACTGGATACTGGCCTTCGCTATCTTTCACCACTTGCCCGGATACGAAGCGCGCCGGCGCGTTATTCAGACGTTGGCCGCGCAGCTTGAGCCGGGCGGCACACTGGTGATGAGCAACTGGCAATTGACTCGCAGCGAGCGATTGCGCCAGCGCATCGCACCGTGGTCGGCGATTGGATTGAGCGAAGCGGATATGGAACCGAACGATTTTCTGTTGACGTGGAAACGCGGCGGGCGGCGCGGTCTGCGCTACGTGCATGTGCTGGCCGAAGCCGAGGCGCGACAGTTGGCCGTCGCTGCGGGGTTATCAGTGGTCGAGGTCTTCAGCGCAGATGGAGCGAGCGATGATTTGGCTGAGTACGTGGTGATGCGGAAGAGTTGAATCTACGAAGACACACGAAGGAACATTAAGACAAAGTCGTTCACTTTGCGCAGGGCTACGCCAACACCACCCTATTGACGATGTCATACCTGCGAAAGCGGGTATCCATGCCGTGGATACCGGGCTCCCGCTCCCCATTTGCATGGGGATAAGCTTCGCAGGAGTGACACACTGCATCAGGCAAGAAAGTTATTCGGACGAATTCGTCTTTGCCGGTGTCTCTTATTTGAACCGGTCGCGGAAGACGCCGATCTGCCCGCAGTGCTCGCGCTTGTGAGCGTAAATGGCATACACGATGTAGTCGTCGAGCGCGTACTCGGCGCCGTACCACGGCAGCGTGCCCGGCTGGCGACAGACCTCGGCGGGAATTTGCGTAATCAATCGGAGACTTTCCGCATGCGCGGCGTTGTACTCGGCTAATACGGCCTCGACCGAATGCGCTGCGCGCGCCTGGACCTCCGTGTCATTGAAATTGCCGCCGGCTTTGTAGCGGTCGAGGTGCGGCGCCGGCCCGCCGCCGGTGAAGCCCCGCAACACCTCCACGAGCACCTGCTCGTACGAGCCGAGGTGCGCCATGAGGTCTTTGCACGACCACACGCCGCATGCGCCGGTCAACACCCACTGCTCCGGCGTCAAGCCCTCAATCGCGCCTTGCACCGTGCCGTTGCCATACTTCAAAACGTCATGAGCGTTCATTGTGCCTCCGTAATAGAATTATTCGTGCCCTTTCGTGGCTTTACGCCGCAGCGTGTCGTTTGAGCAACTCAATCATCGCCGCGTCGTCGCGTTCCGTCGCAATCTCCAGCGGCGTCTTGCCCTGAAAATCCTTCCAACTCAAATCCGGTTGAACGTTTGAGAGAAGCCAGTGCGCGGCAGCGTGATGGCCAAGCGTCACGGCGTTGCCCAACGCAAACGACACGTCATGAGTCGCGCCGCGTGCGTGCAGCAGCGCAATCAAATCCACATCCCCACTCAAGGCCGCGTGCGGCAACAGCGGGATGAAGTGCGCGCCTTGCTCGGTGATGCGCGCTGGGTCTTCCTCGAGCAGACGAGTGACATCGGCGGTGCGGCCCAGCATCGCGGCGGTGGGGATGGCGAGCGGCGCGCCCTGTGCGAGCAGGTACTCGGCGACGGGCCGCGCGCCCACATGCGCTGCCGCTTGTATCGCCGTTTCGTGGTCGGTCTCGCTCCACGCATGGGCAACGTTGAGCAGCGCCGGGTTTTCGGCCAGCATCTCCTGTACTTTCGGCAGGTTGCCGTGCCCGGCAATGACGAACTCGCGAACTTGATCGGGGGTGGGTTGCATGCTGAATCCTTTTGCCATGAATTATACGAATTGCTTTCCTTCGCCATTATCCGTTCAGCCGCTTCATCAACATCCACCGCCCGGCCTCGGTCAGTGCTTCCACTGCCAGCGCGCGGTCAAAGCTTGTGCGGTCGGTACGCTGGCGATAGAACAACTCGTTGATGAACTGCACCGTCACGCTCGCCGGGTCACGCGCGATGACCTCGATTGTGTCGCCCGCGCGCACCATCCCCTCTTGTAACACGCGCAAGTAATAGCCGCTGTAACCGGTGGTGTGGATTTCAGCCGGTAGTGCTTTGCTGTCGCGCCTGCCCGCCAACTTGCTGCACGGCATGCGCGGCTGGCAGACCTGCAAGCGCGCCGCTCCCACTTGCCACACATCGCCGATACAGACTTCGGTTTCGGGCGCGCCGCTCAGCGTCAGGTTCTCGCTGAACGCGCCGGGTGCGAGCGTTTGCCCCAGCCACTGTTCCCAAAATGGATAATGGTCGAACACGTAGACGCACACGGCCTTGTCCGGCCCGCCGTGATTTTTTAGATCGGCCTGTCCATCGCCGTCGAAGCCCGTCTGGCGCAGAAAGGCCTCCGCCACCGGTTGCTTGTGTCCACCGGTCTCCACTTCCCTGCCGAAGTAGGTGCAAGTTTGGGGGCGTCCCAAATTAATCGAAACGACTTGCATGTCATTGGGTATTTAGCGACTTGGTTTGAGTGATTGTCGCTTACCAATCACCAAATCACTTCAATACTTCGTCCACCCGCGCTATCACTTCGGGCGTGAGCTTCGCCACTATGTCGAGCGCCTTCATATTCTCGCGCACCTGGGCGGCGCGGCTAGCCCCGGTGATGACGGTGCTGACGTTGGGGTTCTTCAAACACCAGGCCAGCGCGAACTGAGCCAGCGCCACGCCCAGGTCGGCAGCGATGGGCTGCAACGCTTTCACTTTCGCCAGCCGGTCGGCGGTGAAGCGCTCTTTTAACCACTCGTAGCCGGGCAGCGCCGCGCGGCTATCGGTCGGGATGCCGTCGTTGTATTTGCCGGTGAGCAGACCCGAAGCCAGTGGGCTCCACACCGTGGCGCCCAGCCCGATTTCCTTATACAGCCGCGCATACTCTTTCTCCACGCGATCGCGCCACAACAGGTTGTACTGCGGCTGCTCCATCTGCGGCTTGTGCAAGCCGTACTTGTCGGCGATGAGCCAGGCCTGCATGATCTGTTCGGCGCTCCATTCGCTCGTGCCCCAATACAACGCTTTGCCCTGTGTGATGAGGTCGTGCAGCGCGCGCACCGTCTCCTCGATGGGTGTGAACTCATCGGGGCGATGGCAGAAGATAAGGTCGATGTAGTCGAGTTGCAGTCGCTTCAAAGAGCCGTCCATCGCCTGCAAGAGGTATTTGCGATTGAGGGTGTTCTTCTCGTTTGGGCCGTCGTTCAATCCCCAGTAAAACTTGGTGCTGATGACGAGGCTGCTGCGCCGCCAACCGGCCTTCTTGAGCACGCGACCCATCAGGGTCTCGCTCTCGCCCAGCGCGTACACCTCGGCGTTGTCGAAAAAGTTCACGCCCGAGTCGTACGCCGCCTGCATGCACTCGTACGCGGTGTCATCGCCCATTTGATTCTTGAACGACACCCACGAGCCGAACGACAGCTCGCTCACTTTCAACCCGGAATTGCCCAAACGACGGTAGTTCATGAAGTTAGCCTTCCATTCTGTAGATGTTGTGTCTGCAAGCCGCTCAACCGTACACCGGCCTCGGTGAAGTGCGCTTCGAGCAAAGCGCAATTCGGGAAGTCGAGGCCCCATAAAAACGACCGGAAGCGTTGCATGCGATCAGCGTCCATTTCAAACGAGCCGGTGAGCCATGCAAAAAGCGCCGCGCGCAGAAACAGCCCGTGCGAGAATACGGCCACGACGCCGCTATTCAACGCTCGCAGCCGTTGCTCCATCGCGCATACGCGTTGCATCAACTCAGCCAACGACTCTGCGCCCAGCCCATCCACATAAAACGGGTCGCAGCGTTCCCAGTAAGCCTGTGCGTGTGGGATGCGCTCGCTCAATGTGGTGCCGTTGTACAGAGCGGGCGCGAGGTTGTTGAACTCCTGCACCGGCCACTCCTCGTGCGGCACATCGGGAAAGCGTTCGCGCGTGACCTGCGCTGTTTGTTGCGTGCGGATGAAGGGCGAGGTGACGATGAGCGAGGGCGGATGTGGAAGACGCTCCGCCAATAGCCGCGCCTGCTCGTACCCGAGCGCTGTCAGCACCGAGGTACCCGGGTGCGCGGTCGGCAGGCCGGCGTTGCTCTCACTTTGCCCGTGCCGAATGAGCCACGCCGTCGTCATGCGCCGCGCAATCCTGCGCCGCGAACCACTTCCGCTTCGGCAGAGGAATCGAGTTCGCCCAGCCCGCGTTGGATGGCCATGCGATATAACTCGCGCACCGTGGCGGCGGTGGGCAACGGCACACCCAGTTCCTCGGCCAGCCGCAACGCGTACGACACATCCTTGTGCATCCACCGCAGTTCGAAATGTACATCGTTGTATTCACGCTTGATGACGTTGCTCAGCCTGCCCTTCACCATCGGACTGCTGGCCGCACCGGTGTTGATGGCTTGCGCCACCGCCTCCATGTTCAGCCCGGCTTTCTCAGCCAACGCCACCGCCTCGCTGAGGGCGGCCAGCTGCACCGCGCCCATCATGTTATTGATGAGTTTGTAAATCGTACCGCTGGTCGGTGGGCCGAGGCGGGTGAGGTTACCGCTGAAGGCTTGCAGTACGGGCCGTGCGGCCTCAAACGCAACTTCATCCGCGCCGATATACAAATTCACTTGTCCGGACGCCGCGGCCAGTTTGCTGCCGAACAGCGGCGCATCCACTGCCAGCAACCCACGCTCACGGGCCGCTGCGTGCCACTCACGCATCCACCCCAGAGAAACGGTCGCGCACTCCACCACTACCGCGCCCGGTTTCAACGCCGCGAAGGCCCCTTCATCTCCGAGCCACACCGCCCGCGCGGCCGCATCATCGGCCACAACGCTGATCACGACCTGCGCGCCTTCCGCCGCCGCATGTGGACTCGCACCCCAGCGCGCGCCGGTTTCGATCACCGGTTGCGCTTTCTCACGCGTGCGGTTGTACACCGCCACCGGAAACCCTCCTTTGAGGATGTTTTGCGCGATGCCCGTGCCCATAAGGCCCAGGCCCAGAACGGCCACGCTCGTCATGCGCTCTCCTTTGTCAGAAATTTCTTGCTCGACGTGAGTTTACCACGCGGGGCGGACAATCTTCG
>JBQTJD010000115.1:0-6242 GCA_052387475.1 Anaerolineales bacterium
ATCGCCGAGCCGACCAGCAACCAACCACCAACCACAACCGGCACTCTCAATGCGAATCACCGGGTGCCAAGCGCGGTCAATCGCCCAAGTTCGTGCCGCGATGGCGAGTTTTCACACAGTCTGGCGAGTTGTTAGGCGGCGAGGGTGCGGGTCTTGTGCTCAACCGGAGTCCCACCGGATGTCCATGGGTCGGTTGATCCCGGGCAGCGGTAGTGAACCCGCTTCCGCCTCGACCGCCTCGCGCTGTGCTCGAGAACAGCGACGCCAGCGCTGGAGCGTCAGAATATGCTCCGCGCGCCGCCAGGTGCCGACGGCCTCACCTTCGACGAGGAGGGCGCCAGGCCAGACCCGGGACGTCCATGGCGCGCGGCGTTGGCGCTCGTTGGGAACCAGGAGTTCGCGGTCGGCGCCGTGCAATAAGAACCAGGTATCGCCGCTCGGCAAGAGCCGGGCCGCTGCCGCCGCGCTGTGAGGCATGCGGCGGCCGGACGGCGCCACGCGCAATTGCACGACGATCTCCTGAGCGCGCTTCAACGGCCCTTCTTCATCCGGCAGCCGGCCGACGGTAAACACGGCCGGTGGTCCCAATGTCAGCCCTACTATCGTAGAGATCGCCGGCGGCTGCATCCGTGCACGCACGGAGACCCGTACGGATTTCCGATCTGCGTGAGGCGCAACACCGTGCCCCACTTAACTCGGACAGCCGTTTTTCGCGCGCGAGGTGTCTTATTCGGTTGACTTGACCAGTCCGGCTTGAATCGCCCAGCGGACAATTTGGGCGCGGTTGCTATAGCCCAGCTTGGAGAGGAGGTTGGCGATGTGCGTTTCGACGGTGCGTTTGCTCACCACCAACTCGTCGGCAATCTCACCATTCGACTTGCCCTGCGCGATCCGAGCCGCAACTTCGCGCTCGCGCGCGGTTAGGTCATCCGGTTTTTTCGGGGCCCCGATTGCTGGGGCCGCTTTGACCCCTATGTCCTGTGCACACGCCACTGCTTGCTCAAGGGACAGCGCGCGCCCGGACGCCTGCGCGGCATGGAACTCGGTTTCGCTCAGGCGGGCGCGGACGAGTGCCAGATAGTGCTCATACTCCAGGCGTGTGGCCGCCCAGATGGACGTAATGTGTTTCCCGCCCAGCGCAACCGCGGCGGCGAGCAAGCGCGCGCCTGCCGCATGCTGATCCTGAACACTGGCCAAAGCGGCGAAGCCCATCAGGCATTCGGCCACGCCCGGCGTGTTCCGCTGGGCCTGTTGTATCGTCAGGCTCTCACTGAACAGTGCCTGGGCGCGCTCGACTTCGCCGAGATGCAGGCACGTGTGTCCCAGATTGTGCAGAACGGAGGCCACATCGCGCACGGCGTCCAGCGCGCGCAGCAGGGATAGGCTTTCCTCATACGACGTTTGTGCCTGAGCGTAATTCCGCTTGCAGCGCGCCAGGTCGCCCGAGGAATTGAACAGCATCGCGACCAGGAAGTTATCGCCCGCCTCACGCGCCAGCGGGAGGGCTTCGTCCAACATGGCCTGCACTTCATCATACTTGCCGAGTGACACCGCTGAGGAGAAGAATGTGCTCGCGGCCATCACGGACACGTACGAGTCCCCTAGCTCACGATTCAGATGTAGGACTTGCTGAGCCAGGATGAACGCGGTGTGATGGTCACCCGCCGCTCCGGCGGCGTGAGCCTGAGCCACCAAAGCCAATGCGAGGGCCAGCTTGCTCTCGTGGCCGGCGGCCGCGGCTAAGGCGGCGGCTTCCCGTCCATAGCGCATGGGCACCGAACTATTGCCCCGGAACCTTGCCAGGAAAGCCGCATAGGCGAGCGCGGTCACCCGGACCGGCAAAGAAGCTTCCTCGTGTTGCTGCGCAATTAGCCGCTCGAACCAGGCCAGGCCTTCTTCCGCATAGTCACGAACCGTCCAGAATTGAATGAGTGCAATGGCGATTCGCAGTCCCGCCTCGATGCGGTCGCTCTCCAAGCGAGCACTCTCCAGCGACCAGGCCAAGGCGACTCGAATATTGTCGTATTCGCCTTCCAGCCAGTTCAACCATAGCTGTTGGTACTTCCCGCTCAGTTTCGGGGCGGTCTGCTCGGTCAACTCGAGGAAGCATTGGAGATGCTGGTCGTGGATCACCGACCCTTCATCCGAGGCCATCAGTTTTTCCTGCGCGTACTGCCGGATCGTCTCCAGCAAATGATAGCGCGCCTCACCGCCCTGGAGTGTTTGCGCCACCACCAGCGATTTGTTGACGAGCGAGGACAGCAGATCGAGGACCTGTTCGCGCTTAACCCCATTCCCGGCACAAACGGCTTCGGCAGTGGCCAGCGAGCACCCACCCGCAACGACCGACAGCCGCCGCAACATGACCTGCTCCGGGGTGGAAAGTAAATCATAACTCCAGTCCATGGCCGTGCGCAGGGTGCGGTGGCGTGGGTCCGGCTCGCTGCGCTGCCTAGAGACAAGCAGGCTGAAACGGTCACCGAGACGCTCTGAGATCTCCTGGTGCGTGAGTACGTTGGAGCGTGCGCTGGCTAATTCCAACGCCAGGGGCAGGCCGTCCAGCCGACGGCAAATTTCTACGATGCTCAAGACGTTGGCAGGCGTCACGCCGAAATGGGGCAAGACAGCGCGCGTCCTCTCGACCAGCAGGCGCACGGCGTCATAGTGGATTAAGGCTTGTGGGTTGTCCCCCAACTCTACACCGATAGAAGGCCAGGCGAGTCCGGAGAGGGGATAAACCGTTTCGCCGGCAATCGCGAGAGGTTCGCGGCTGGTCGCCAGAATGCGCAATACAGAGGCCCGCGACAGAATCTCTTGCGCCAGCTGCGCACAGTCATCAATCATATGCTCGCAATTGTCTAACAGCAGCAGCATCTCTTTGGATTGTAGATATTTCAACAGGGACTCGAGGGCAGGCTGTGCCGGCGCCTGAAGGATGCCGAGCGTCTTCGTGATGAGCTGCGGCACCAGCGCGGGATCGCGAAGCGAGGCCAATGCCACCAGCCAGACCCCATCTTGATAGCGATTGCTGACCGCCTCCGCGACTTGCAGTGCAAGCCGCGTCTTGCCGCAGCCACCCGCGCCAGCGAGCGTGACGAGGCGAGACGTGGAAAGCAAGCGTTCGACTTCTGTCAATTCGCGCTCGCGCCCGATAAAGCTCGTCAACTGGACCGGTAAATTCGTTTGGCCCATGGATGCTTACGCTGGCTCGGGTACTAGAGTCCCTACGATTGACTCAAGACAATTCACATTCTAACTTGTGCCCGGAGCGATATTATAAGCGCTAGCGGCAGGTATTGCGTGCTGGGGCAAGCTCAGGCGTTCGGTCCGCGTGATGACGCCAAGCTCATAAGAGACTTTGGCTCCCCTACTATCCGGGAGGAACACGGTGCGCCACGCCCTTTGAGGGGGCGCAGTTGCCTTGATTTACAGGACACTTTGAGCGTAAGCGGCGAGGGAGAAGTGTGCGCGCCCCGGCTCGCGCCGGGCGGGCTGGGGACTCTCAACCATGGGCGTATGAGTCCTCTGCTCTGGCGCGGTCGGCTGCCTCCCCTTGTGAGGCAACCGAATTAACCCGTCACTTTTCGTTTGCCTTCTCCTGAAGCTCGCATACACTTGGCCTCGTGCTGGCCAAAGTCTATTCCTGCGCTGTCATTGGCTTGGATGGCGCAATCGTCGAAGTTGAAGTTGATACTGCCAACGGATTACCGAGTTTTGTGAAGGAGGGGAGGCCGTTCGCGGTATCCACCTCGACTTCGATGATGGCCCCCTCGAGGCCCGCACACCAGTTGTTGTGTCTTTGTGCTCTTGGCGTTCTTGACGAGAGCCGAATCACGGCGCCGCTGGACATTGCTCCACATGCAAATACTTTTGGCACTCCTCGGTCGTCAGTGGGCGCGTCAGGCGCGACTGCGCGAGCGCCACCAAGTCTTCAATCCGCAGCAGATAGAGACGCAGCAAACCCCTTTCGCGCGGGCCTCGACTGCCCGTCGCTAGCCGCGTCCCATCCGGGCTGAAGGCCACGGTGGTGTTGCCGGGCAGGGTGACCAGTTCTTCGCCAGTGGCAGTGTCCCAGAGTTTCACCGTGCCGTCTGTGCTGGCGGTGGCCAGCTGTTTCCCGTCTGGGCTGAGGTCAAGACGGAAGACGGTGCTGGTGTGCCCTCTGAGTATGAACCGTTCTCGTCCGGTGGCCGCATCCCACAGCCTGGCCGTCCCATCCCGGCTGGCCGTGGCGATGTACTTCCCATTGGGGTCGAAGGCGACACCACCAACATCATCTGTATGACCGCTCAACGTGAACACGACTTGGCCTGATGACAAATCCCACACCTTCGCGGTCCGGTCCCAACTCGTCGTCGCCAAGCGCCTTCCGTCCGGGCTGAAAGCCACGCCGAGGACCGCATCGGTGTGACCGGTCAGGGTCGTCAACGCCTGCCCGCTCGCCAGATCCCAGACCTTGGCCGTCCCATCCAGGCTGCCGGTGGCCAGCCGCTTGCCGTCTGGGCTGAAGGTGATGCCCCTCACCTCATCTAAGTGACCGAAGAGCGTAAGCACTTCCCGACCTGTCGCCGCCTCCCATACTTTAGGTGTAGCATCTCGAGTAGATATCGCCAGGAGCGTGCCATCGGGACTGACCGCCATTTGCCCAACAATGACAGACGGATTGGGCAGGGTAAGCACTTCCTCACCCGTCATCGCATTTAAGACCCTGACCAGCCCAGGAGAGCCTGCAAAGCTACCGCCGCTGCTGGTATATTCGTAAGCGACAAACAGGCGCGAGCCATCGGGACTGAAAAGGACGCGACCGACTTCTGTGCCAGGCGGGTTGGTCAGGGTAAGCAATTCCTGGTCTGGTGTGATATCCCAGACCTTTACCATTCCAGCTTCGTCACCAGTCACTAGGCGCTTGCCATCCGGGCTGAAGGCAACGCCATAGGTTGCAACCTGATGCCCCCACAACTGGAGCACTTGATTGCCGGTCGTCGCATCCCACACAATTGCCGACCGATCCTGGCTGGTCGTGGCCAGGCGTGCTCCATCTGGGCTGTACGTGAGGCTGTGACGATTGTTGGTGTGGCCGGCCAGGATGAGCACTTCCTCTCCGGTCGCTGCATCGCGCACTCTCGCCGTCGCAGCATCACGAGCCATGGCCAGGCGTGTCCCATCCGGGCTGTAGGGTGCACTCTGAAATACCTCACCAAAGATCGCTTCTGACCATGTGAGCAACTCCTGGCCAGAAGACGCATCCCAGATTTTGACCGTGCCGTCTGAGCTGCTGGTGGCCAGACGTGTCCCATCCGGGATGTAGGAAACATGCCAGCCTGACAAGGTGAGCAGCGACGCGCCTGAAGTAAGGTCCCACACTTGCACCACCTCGTCTCCACCAGCCGTGACCAACCGCCTCCCATCCGGGCTGAAGGCGACTTCCTTGATGCCATCCCGATGGCCGTCGAGGCGGAGAAGTTCTTGGCCAGTCGTGGCGTCCCAAACGCGCGCAATCCCGTCGGCGCTGCCGGTTGCCAGGCGCGTACCATCCGGGCTAAAGACAATTGAGCCCACGGCACTCATGATATCCAAGGCAAGCACTTCTGTCCCAGTCGCGCCATCCCATACCTTCGCCGTCCCATCGTCACTGCCAGTGGCGAAGCGCGTGCCATCCGGGCTGTAGGCGACGCTCCAGATCGGGCTAGTGTGCGCCGGTATGGTGAGGCGCACATGCGAGGCGAGCACTGCCCGGTGCAGGGCGCTTTCCACCTCGGGCAAGACGAGTTGATCCTTCTCATAAGTTGCGTTGACGGCTTGCAGAGCCAGCAGGATGCTGCGCTCTGGATCTACATTCAAATTGTTCAGCGCCGCCACTGCCCATTCGCGCGCGCGGGCGAGGCGTGCCTCTCGTTCCGCCCGTAGGCGTTCGGCATCGCTCGTCGCTTGAGCGCTCAACGCCTGGGCTTCGGCAGCTTCGGCGGCGCTCTGGCCGGTGATGGCTTGCGTGCTGGCCGCTTGTGCGGTGCTAGCGATGGCGGCGTTATCACTGGCGAGTGTGGCGTTGTTGTTCGCAAATACTCCAGCACTGATGGCAGCGATCAAGGCCAGCGCCAACGCCCCGGCGAGATACAACGCCCTCCGCCGCAGTTGCTCGGACGAGTGAGTGTGCTCTTCTGCCCTCTGCTTCTCCACCTCGGCGCGAGCTTTCTCGGTCTCAACCAGTTTGCGAGCCGCGTCCAACTCCCGTTGTCGCTGGG
>JBQTJD010000116.1:0-3414 GCA_052387475.1 Anaerolineales bacterium
GCCAAAAGAATCCGCAGCGATGACTCCATTACGGTCGAGCCCGTTATTGATCGTGACACCGCAGGAGTTCCAGGCTCCCCCAATATTGCGCAGACTATTCTGACAAAAATAGATCAGTCGCAAATCATCGTGTGCGATGTATCAATCATAAATTCGACCGGCAAGTCTCGCCCGACCCCAAATCCAAACGTTTTGATCGAGTTGGGCTACGCGTTGAAAGCGCTGGGTCCGGACAGAGTGTTAATGGTGATGAATACTGAGTTTGGCGAACCAGAATCTCTGCCATTTGACCTCAAGATGAATCGCGTTGTAACTTACAAAGTTGCAAAAGGTGCTGCTGACAAATCTGTTGAGCGAAAAACCCTGGAAGCAAAACTTGAGATGGGGATAAGGTCTATCATGGAATTTCTGGAGAAGCGGGAGGCTACTAGCCCAACCGTAGCTTCGGTATCGGAATTGGCTCGGTCTGCAATTGAACACGCGCTACCTAATCGTAAATTGATCGCGCGTAAATACAAGCAATGGCTTTTCGATGCGCTTGACGAAGCCGCACCCCCATTTCCAGACTATCCGTCGGAAATTGAACCTGACGAAGTGATGGTTAAGGCGCTTGAGACAACGTTGCCGATAATCTCGGACTTTGCTCAACTGATGCATTTGATTGCGTCAATGAATGATGCCGATCTTGTTGCCGAGGTGTATCAGTGGTTTGGCGAATTATTGAATCGTTATACCAAACCTCGCGGGTTTTCTGGAACCTATCGACAGACCCGACTTGATTTCTATAAGTTCATTGGCCACGAGATGTTTGTGATCGTCGTTGCGATGCTGATGGATAGCCGAGAGTGGGATTTGATCGGAACGTTGCTGGATAACAAAGTATTGGTTGAGAATTTTGAGGGTGGAAGGCCCGAAATTGTTGACTTCACTTATATATCTCATCATATCGAGTTATTGAGGTATCGCAATAGTCGTCTTCAGAGTCGGAGACTGTCATTGCATGCTGACCTGCTCAATGAGCGTCATACTAACGGTGAACTGGGCGAATCAATCCCCTCGGGTCAATTCATGAATGCCGACTTTTTTCTTTATCTTCGAAATCAAAACAACGCAGTATTTGAACATTGGAGACCTTGGAGTTGTTTGTATTTGAACGAGCCCCCCAAATTTCTTATGGAAGCGAAAATCAAGGCGAATGCTGAGCAATTACTAAGACCACTTAATGTGGCCGATGTTGAAATACTCCGAGGCCGCATTGCTCAAGCAATAGAGGGATTGAGTCACTTCTTTCAACATTCGCGGTTTATGGCCTTGCAATACTCTTTCGATGTGAATGACATTGGCAAGCTATGACTTCCATCCATAGCGTTGTTGACCTTCAGTCTTCAGTCTCCCGCCACCCGCACATCCTCGTGCGCGGCGGCGGAACCAAGCCCGCGCTCTCCATCCCGCCGCGCGGAGTGCCGCCGGAGGGCGTAGCGTTGCTCGACCTCTCCGGCCTCAGCGGCGTGCTGGAATACGAGCCGAGCGAATTCACCTTCACCGCACTCGCCGGCACGCGCGTCTCCGACGTGCAGGCGTTGCTCTCCGAGCACGGTCAATATCTGCCGTTCGATCCGCCGCTGGTCGAGGCGTGCGCGACGCTGGGCGGCACAGTAGCCTCGGGGCTGAGCGGGCCGGGGCGCTACCGCTACGGCGGCGTGCGCGATTTCATCCTCGGCGTGAAGTGGATCAACGGTGACGGGCAACTCGTGCGCGGCGGCGGCAAGGTAGTGAAGAACGCAGCGGGCTTTGATTTCCCCAAACTCTTCGTCGGCAGCCTCGGGCAACTGGGCGTGCTGGCCGAAGTGACGTTCAAAGTGTTTCCGAAGCCTGAAGCATACGCCACACTGCGCCTTGACTGCCCGCGCCTCGACGATGCTCTCAACGCCGTCTACAAACTTTACGGCTCGCAACTCGACATCGAGGCCTTGGATGTGCGTGTCGATGCGCGCAGCGCCACGCTGTACGTGCGGCTGGGTGGATTGGTGACGGCGCTCTCGGTGCGACTCGAACGGTTGAGCGGCCTCATCGGGCGCGGGGAGGTGATTGAGGGCGCGGATGACGCCGCGCTGTGGCGCAACGCGCGCGAGTTCGAGTGGATGCCGCGCGGCGCGATGTTGGTTAAGGTCCCACTCACGCCGGCCCGCATCGCCCCGCTGGAAGCCGCACTGGCCGAGACCATCATCGTGCGCCGGTATAGCGCGGGCGGACAGGTAGGCTACTTCGCCGTCCCCACCGGCGCCGATGGGCTGCGTGCCAAACTCGAAGCGACGCTCAGCGAGCAGCAACTTTCCGGCCTCGTCCTCTTCGGTCAGACGAGCAACCCCTTCATCGGCGCGCCGCGTTCACACCACGCGTTTGCGCAGCGAGTAAAGCAGGCGCTTGATCCGGCGAACCGCTTCGTGGGGAGTGGAGAATTGGAGAATTCTTAGGATTTAAGCAGTTGCCTCACACCTTTATATGTCACCCTGAGCGCTTACGCCAGGCCTAGGCCTGGCGCGGGTTTATCGCGCGAAGGGTCTCGCCGAACTCCGCGGAGGCCCTTCGCGCGAAAGCGGTCGGGTCAGTCAAAGATTGCGCCAACGCGCTCAGGGCGACATGATCTTCGTAACTCCCAATTCTCCAATCCTCTAATTCTGATCCACATGCAACACACCATTTCCGTTGACTCCCTCGGCGCTGAAGGTAAAGTGATGGCGCACGCGATTGAAGCCTGCGTGCACTGCGGCTTCTGCCTCGCGGCCTGCCCGACGTATGCCGTGCTCGGCGAGGAGATGGACTCACCGCGTGGCCGCATCATGCTGATGAAGACCGCGCTCGAAGGGTCGGTGCCGGTGGCCGACACGCTTCCGTATATCGATCGCTGCCTCGGCTGCATGGCTTGCGTGCCGGCCTGTCCCTCCGGTGTGCCGTACGGCGAGTTGTTGCCGCTCTATCGCGCGCACGCCGAGCCGCAGCGCAAACGCGGGATTGTGGATTCGGTTGCGCGCACGCTCGTGCACGAAACGCTGCCGTACCCAGACCGCTTTCGATTGGCTGCGTCCACCGGCAAGGTCGGCAAGTTGATACAGGATGTGTTGCCACAACCGTTCCGCGCGATGCTGGATTTGTTGCCGGAGAGTCTACCTGCATCGAACCCGCTGCCTGAGGTGTTTCCAGCGAAAGGCGCACGTCGCGCGCGGGTGGCGCTGCTGGCGGGCTGCGTGCAGCAATCCCTCGCGCCGGAGATCAATTGGGCCACGTTGCGGGTGCTGGCGAAGAACGGTGTGGAGGTCGTCATTCCGCGTGGGCAGGGTTGTTGTGGTTCGCTCGGCCTGCACACTGGTGAGATGGAACGCGCGCGCGGTTTGGCGCGGCACAACTTACGCGCGT
>JBQTJD010000117.1:0-3542 GCA_052387475.1 Anaerolineales bacterium
CGAGCACATCTATCACGCCGCCATGCTCGACCCGCACACCGCCGCCGAACTCAGCCTCGACCAAATCTGGGCGTTGGTGGACGAGCTGATCGCCGCGCACGGCGCAATGCTGCCGGAGTATCACTAAAGCGCATATGTGGTCGTGGCGCAGGCGGAGACGTTGAGGCTGCAGGGGCGTCGCATTTAAGCGACATTGCTTCTACGGATTTCTGTGGAAAGGTGTTGCTCGTGTGACGCAGAGACTATGCCAGCGTCATGTGTTCGGCCAACGGCATACCCGCGAAAGCGGGTATCCACTGCATCGCTCTAGACCCCCGCTTTCGTGGGAGTGACGAAATGCTCAATTTCTACTGGCAATCAGAAAATCGGCAGGGCGATTTTTTCGAAGACGATGAGGGCGAAGCAGCCGAGGAAAGCGATGTTGATGAACAACATCAGCGAGACGATGAAGAGCTGCGAGGGCTTGAGGCCCAGCACGGTGCGCGCGGAGCCATCCGTGGTTCGCATTTCAATCGAGTCATCGCTCACTGGTTGTCGCAAATTGTCGAACATATCTGCCTCCGTCCGCAAGTGTAGTGCAATTCACTGAGTAGTCAATGTACGCGACCGGATGCCGCGCACATCTCCGGCGAACAAGCGGCGGCGTGTGCCTGATTCCAGCTGCAGCACCAACGCGCCGTCCATCGTCGCGTCTTCCGCAAGCGCCACCACCGTCTCCGCGCCCTCGCGGAATTCAATCCACTGGCCCAACGTCGTCAGCCGCGCGCGCCAGTCGGTGAACATTGTGTCAGAGTTTAGCTCGGCGTAGCGCGCTTCCAATCGCGCCAGCACTGACCGCAGCAGCGCCAGCCGATCAACTGGCTGAGGGGCCTCGGCCTGCACGCACGTCGCCGGATAGTCTACGGCCTCGGGCGGTGGTGCTTCGGTCACATTCACGCCGACGCCCAACACCGCGTACTCCAGTTCATCGCCACGTAACGCGGACTCGATCAACACCCCGGCCGTTTTCTTTCCGCCGATCAGCACGTCATTCGGCCATTTGAGCGCAGCGCGCACGATGGTAGTTTGCTCAATTGCTTCGCATACGGCGACTCCGGCCAGCATCGTTAGCCACGCGGCATGTTCGGCGCGTAAGTTTGGGCGCAACACCACACTCAATGCCAAGGCGCTGCCAGGCGGCGTGAGCCACGCGCGCCCGCCGCGCCCGCGCCCGGCGGTTTGTTCCTCGGCCAGCACTAACGTGCCCTCAACCGCGCCGGCCTCCGTCAGCGCTTTGGCCTCGTCCATCGTCGAACCAATCTGTTGATGAACATGAATGGCCTGAGCGAAACGCAAGCCGCGCAATGCATGCGAGAGATCGGATGCAGGAAGCATGCCGAGAATTCTACCTCTCCCCCTGTCCCCCTCTCCTGCTCCTTCGTCGCCGGCGAGGGGGGACTCATAGCAATGGCTTGTCCTAAAATTTGAGACACCCCTCTCCACGACGCGCCTTTTGCGTCGTGGAGAGGGGACGGGGGTGAGGTGGGTGAGGTACAATCGCGCGCATGGAGCACCTTTGGTCACCGTGGCGCATGCAATATCTGCAGGGCAGTGACACACGTGAAAGCGGCACGGGCTGCATCTTCTGCGACAAGCCCGCTGAGGAACGTGACAACGTGAATTTGATCGTGCAGCGCGGGCAGAAGGCGTTCGTGATTTTGAATCTGTATCCTTACAACAACGGCCACTTCATGGTTGTCCCTTACACACACGTGCCTTCCACTGAGCAGTTGGAAGCCGACACGTTGACGGAGATGATGCTGTTGCTCAATCAGGGCCTGGGGGCGCTGCGGGCGATGTACAACCCGCAAGCGTTCAACGTGGGGATGAACATCGGTGTGGCGGCGGGCGCGGGCATCGCGGAGCATGTGCATCTGCATGCCGTGCCGCGTTGGGCCGGCGACACGAATTACATGACCGTGACCGCCAGCACGCGCGTCATCCCCGAAGACCTGCGCGACACGTGGCAGCGGATGCGCGCGGCGTGGCCGGCAACGCAGTGACGGGGGACAGGTGACGAGTGACTCAAAGCTCGAATAAAGGTGACTGAATGACTGATAAGAAACCGAACGATGCCGTGATCCTCTCTGGCGCACGCACGCCGATTGGCCGCTTCATGGGCGCGCTGGGCACGGTGCCCGCGCCTCGCCTCGGGGCGATTGCGGTGAAGGCGGCGGTCGAACGCGCGGGGATTGATCCTAAAGAAATTGAAGAAGTGATCATGGGGCAGGTCGTCGCGGCTGGGTCGGGGCAAAGCCCGGCGCGGCAAGCGAGCATTCACGCCGGCGTGCCGGATAGCGTGGGCGCGTACAGCGTGAACAAGGCTTGCGGCTCCGGTTTGCGCGCGGTGATGAGCGCCGCGCAGGCCGTGCGCGCGGGCGATGCGCATCTCATGGTGGCGGGCGGCATGGAAAACATGAGCGCGCTGCCGCACCTCGTTTTCATGCGCCAGGCCGTGAAGTATGGCGACCAGCCGATTTTCGACGCCGCGAAGCACGACGGGTTGATGGACCCGTTCGAGCACTGGCTGATGGGCAACGCGGCGGAGTTCATCGCCAACGAATATGAAGTAACGCGCGAGGCGATGGATCGCTTTTCCCTCGACAGCCATCAAAAGGCGCTGGCGGCGATGGACGCCGGCAAGTTCAAAACCGAAATCACGCCAGTGACGATTGAGAGCAAAGGGAAGGTGACGGTGGTCGAGGCCGATGAGTCGCCGCGCCGCGATACCTCGCTCGAGATATTGGCGAAGTTGAAACCGGCCTTCCAAAAAGAAGGCCGCGTGACGGCCGGCAACGCGCCCGGCCTCAACGATGGGTCCGCTGCCGTCGTCGTCGCCTCGCGGCAGAAGGCGGAGTCCCTCGGGCACCAGCCGCTGGCCCGCGTGGTCGGTTACACTTCCTCCGCCGTCGATCCCAAATACATCTTCATCGCGCCCGCGTACGCCATCCCCAAACTGCTCGACAAAATCGGCTGGACGTTGAAGGACGTTGACCTTATTGAACTCAACGAAGCCTTCGCTGCGCAGGTGCTGGCGGATGGTTATGCGTTGACGGACAGGGGTTGGGACTGGAACAAGGTCAATGTGAACGGCGGCGCGATTGCGCTCGGCCACCCCATCGGCGCGAGCGGCGCGCGGGTGCTGGTCACCCTCATCCATGCGCTGCGCGAGCGTGGTCTAAAGCGTGGCCTGGCCTCGTTGTGCCTGGGCGGCGGTGAAGCCGTGGCGATGGCGGTAGAAGTCGAGTGAGCAGTTGCCAGTGAACAGTTCGCTGCTGACTGTTCACTGTTCACTGGCAACTGATGGCTGAAGGAGCGGAAGATGCACAACAACATCAATCACCTCGTCATCATCGGCGCCGGGGCGATGGGCAACGGCATTACGCAAGTGGCGGCGATGGCGGGTTATCACGTCACAATGATCGATGTGTCGCCGGTGCAACTGGATAAGGGCCTGGCGGCGGTCAAACGCTCGCTCGGCAAATTTCAAGAGAAGGGCCGGC
>JBQTJD010000118.1:0-6954 GCA_052387475.1 Anaerolineales bacterium
GGATTAGTGTTCTTCGGCGTGATGCGATACGGTCGCCTGGCTCATAAAGGTCAGCGCGAGCGTGGAGAACACATACGCTTGAATCAGACCGACGAACGTCTCCAGGCCGACGAGCAGGCCCGGCACAAACACGCCGGTGAGCGTGCCGAGGATGGAGAGCAGCAGTGTGCCGGCGAAGATAACGCCGAAGAGACGCAACGAGAACGATAGCACCTTCGCCAACTCCGAGATCAACTCCAGGATGCCGACGAAGAAATCCATCAATCCGAAGAAAGGCTTGTTGATGATGGTCTTGAGATTGATGAACTTGGAGAAGTATCAGGCCCGAGCGCCCAGACGCCGAAGACCTGCACCATCACCATCGTGATGAGCGCCAGCGCAGCGGTGAAATTCAAATCAGTGGCCGCGCCGCGGAAGGTCGGCACGATTTCGCAACTCTCGCACGGCTCCGCGCTGTTCCAATACTCGCTGGCTTCTTCGCCGTGACCGGCCTCAGCCTCGCCCGTCGCCGCCGCCTCTGCTTCATGCGGATGCGAGCCGTCGAGCAAATGCACCGCCCCGCCCAGCACCGGCACGGTGGCGTAGCCTTGAATGTTGCCGTGCGCGACCTTGGTATAGCCGATGGTCTCGTGGATGGGCAGCAGCTTGAAGACGTTGACCGAAAGCACCATGAGGAAGATCGTCATCGAGAACGGGAAGATGCGCCGCGCCCATTTGCCTGCCGCCGATTGCGTTGCGTTCCAGAAAAACTCGATCAGGGCTTCGATGGCGTTGTACCAGAATCCTGTGGGGGCCTGGTTGCCGCTGCGGACGTGGCCTTGAATGGTCAGGATGATAAAGCCAAAAATCAGTAGCCCCGCCACGAAGGCGGACAGCATAGTATTGGTGAACGGAATACCAGGGGCAATGTAAAGACCCGGCCACGCTGGCTCGGCGGGAAGGACGACCGCCGGGGGCACCGGCTTCCAGATGCCGCCGAGGCCAAAAGCCAGCCAGCCGCCGAGGATCATCAGCGCCAGCCAGACCCAGCGCCAGAAGCCGAAGCGGCGCGGTTGTTCTGCGTGTGTATGCGTCGTCAAGGTTAATTATCTCCTTGCGTTGAAATCTCAGTGTTTGGTTTTGAAACCGACTTGGAAATCACGTTCATAGCGACCCGGTACATGACCCAGATGCTGACCGGCGCGCTCAGTACCATCAGGCCAATTGTAAATAATGGGCGCGTGCCCAGCGCCCGATCCAGCGCCAGCCCGATGAGCAATATCCCCAGCACAATGGCCAGCACCAGAAAGCCGCCCAACCCTACCACGATCACCAGCCCGGTGTTCAAGCCGTACTGCGGGCGCCCCGATTTTGGATTTTGGCTCAAGCTCATCGCGGCGGGATTTTATCACGCGCGTGAAAAAGTGTCGTGCAGAAAGTATCGGTCTTTACCCGTCACCTCAGATTGCTGGCCGCCGCCACAGCGATATTGACAAACGGCGCGGCAATCACCGCCACGAGAATCACGCCTACGGAGCAGACCCACAGCGCAAAGACGTACGGGCGCGAGACCGGATACGTGGCTTCGTCCTTCGGCGGGTTGAGATAAATCACCTTGAGCACTACGAGATAGTAGTACAAGCTTACAACCGCGTTGACAATGGCGATGACGAGCAATGCCAAGAAGTACGGGTTATTGTTAGTGGCCTGATACTGCTCGATAAGGGCGGTGAACAAATAGAACTTGCCCAGGAAACCGGCCAACGGCGGGATGCCGCCCAACGACAGGAAGGCGATGAGCATCGCCAGCGCCAGCCCCGGCGCCCGGCGCGAGAGGCCACTGAAATCGGCAATCTCATCCGAGCCGGTGATGCGCGAGACCAGCACGATCACGCCAAAGGCAATCAGGTTGGTGATCGTGTACATGCCGAGGTAGTACATCGTCGCGGCCAGGCCGTTGGCGTTATCGGGCGAGTACGCGGCCAACCCGAGCACGATGTAGCCGGCCTGCGCGATGGACGAGTAAGCCAACAGCCGTTTGATGTTGTGCTGCGTCAGCGCCACCACGTTGCCGAGCGTCATCGTCAGCACCGCAATCGCCATCAGAATCGCCTGCCAGATGCTTTGCGAGTCAGGGAAGACGGACAGCAGTACGCGGATTAGGACGGCAAAGCCCGCCGCCTTCGAGGCCACCGAGAGGAAGGCCGTCACCGGCGTCGGCGCGCCCTCATATACATCCGGCGCCCAAAAGTGGAAGGGCACCAGCGAGGTCTTGAAGCCAAAGCCTACCAGCACCAACAGCAACGGCAGCACGATCACGGCCAGCGGCTGATCAATCAGCGCCGCGCCGATGAGATACAAATTCGTCTCACCGGTGAAACCGTACAGCAGGCTGAAGCCGTACAACATCACGGTGGAGGTGAACGCGCCGAAGAGGAAATACTTGAGGCCGGACTCGGCGCTCTTGGAGTCTTCGCGCAGGAAGCCGGCCAGCGCGTACAGGCCGATGGAGGTGGTCTCGATGGCGAGGTAGAGCATGATCAGGTCAGCCGAGGCTGCCATGAGATTCATGCCGAGCACCGCCGTCACCAACACCACATAGTATTCGCCCTGCTTGCCGATGCCGGGCGAATCCACCGAGATCAGGGCGGTGACCATGCCAGCGAACAGGAATAGCAGCCTAAAGGCGAGAGCCGACCAGTCGTTGCGCAACATGCCGCCGAAGATCAACGCGTTGTTGACGGTGGGCAGCGTGACGAGCAGCGTCGCGAGCAGCACTACGCCAAAGCCGATGGCGGCGACCACACCGACGTTGCGCCGTTGCCCGGCCAGCAGCGCCAGCCCAACGTCACCCTTTCGCGGCTGTCGCTGGCTGAGGTCGGCGATGACCACGATCAATGCCAGCGCGGCCAGCAGCAGTTCCGGTAGCACGGCGAGCAAGTGAGAAGCGGAGAACAATTCAATCGTCATAGAGAAACCCTGATCCCTCAATCGTGATGGGGATTAGAGGTGAGGGATCAATTCGCACCGAATAGTTGCAGCACCGGCGTGATGCCCGCGGTGACCAGCGGGTACATGATGGCCGGGTACTCGCCGAGCACAATCATCAACGCGCACAGGATGCCGAGCGAGACTTTATCGAGCACGGCCACATCGCCCACTTCATGTTCGAACTTCGCCGGCAGGTCGCCGAAGAACACGCGCTGCACCGCGCGCAGGATGTAGGCGGCGGTGATGACGATGCTGATGACGGAAATGACCGCCACCAGCGGGAAGAACCACTGCGGGGCGTTGAGCAGCGATCCCGCCGCCGGCTCCGCGCGCCACAGACCGAGGTAAATCGGAATCTCAGCCACAAAGCCCGAGAAGCCCGGCATGCCCATCGAAGTGAAGCCGCCGATGATAAAGGCGATGGCCGCCCACGGCATCTTCTTCGCCATGCCGCCCAGTTCCGGAATGTTGCGTGTGTGCGCGCGGTCGTAGACCATGCCGACGATGGAGAAGAAGAGGGCGGTCATCACACCGTGCGAGAACATCTGCAAGCCCGCGCCGACGAAGCCTTCTTTGTTGAGCGTGGCGAAGCCCGCCATCACCAGCCCCATGTGTGAGACCGAGGAGAAACCGATGACGTACTTGAAGTCCGTTTGGATGAGGGCGATGTACGCGGCGTACACGATGTTGATCAGCGCGAAGAGCACGATGACAGGCGCCCAAAACGTCGCGCCTTCCGGCAGCAGCGCCACGCCGATGCGGAACGCCGCGAACATCCCAATCTTCATTTCGACGCCGGCCAGCATCATCGAGATAGCGGTCGGCGCGGCCACGTGACCATCGGGCGCCCAACTGTGCAGCGGGAAGATCGCGCCCATGATGGCAAAGCCAAAGAAAATCAGCGGGAACCAGGCTTGCTGAACGTGCGCGGGCAAGTTCACCGTCTGCTCGGCCAGCCAAATGAGATTGAAGCTGCGGTCAGGCACAGCGGCGTAAATGCCCAGCACGCCGATCAACGCCACGACAGAGGCGATGAAGAGATAGAGCGTCAGCTTCATCCCGCCGTACTCGCGCGTCTTGGGCGAACCCCAGATTACGATCATCAAGTACTTCGGGAAGACGGCGACTTCGAGCAGGAAGAAAAACAGAAAGGCATCCTGCGCGGCGAACACGCCGAACACGCCCACCGAGAGGATTAGGAAGAAGGCCATGAACTCGCGCGGGCGGTCCTCGATATTCCACGAGATCATCACGCCGGTGAGCAGCACGAGTGAGGTGAGCAGCACCATCGGCAGGCCGAAGCCATCCGCCGCCATGTGGTAGGTGATGCCGAGTTGCGGGATCCACCAGTACGGCCCTTCGACGAACTGATAGCCGCCCGCACTTACGTCGTAACCGAAGTACACGTACACCGCGAGCAGCGTCGTAAAAGCCGCCGTCGCCAGCGCGATCACGCGGGCTTCGTTTTTCCGGTCGGCGGGCAGCATCAAAATGATGAGCGCCGTGACCAGCGGGGTAAAGGTGATGACAGACAGAAAGGGAAAATTCATAAAGCTTTGCTTTTCGTGAAACGCGAAACGTGATCCGTACAGGCGCTCACGTTTTACGCATCACGCTTCACGTTATCCAGCCAACAGCCGCGTCACCGTCTCATTGATCATCGTCACCAGCCATGCCGGCCACACGCCCGTGAACAGCATCAGCACTAGCAGCGGGGCGATGGCGATGACCTCGCGCACGGAGATTTCCAGATTGTGCCCGACCCATTGGGTATTGAGCGGGCCGAAGATCGTTTTGTACAACCCCCACAGAATGTACGCGCCGGTGATGAGCAGACCGAGCATCGCCAGCGCGGTAATGGTGGTGAACACCGGCCACGCGCCGCGCACGACCATGAACTCGGAGACGAAGCCGGCCAGACCGGGCAAGCCGAGCGACGCCATTGCAGTGAAAATCAAGATGCCGCCGTACACCGGGGCCAGCGGGAACAGCCCGCCGAACTGAGTCAAATCGCGCGTGTGTGTGCGCTCGTAGATCACGCCGACGAGCAGGAACATGCCCGCCGAGCTCAGGCCGTGCGTAAACATCTGCAACACCGCGCCGTTCGTCGCCATGATGGCGTGCCCGGTCAACGGCTCGACGCCGCGCGACACCGCCGCCACCGCCACGCCCAGCACTACCCAGCCCATGTGATTGATCGAGCTGTACGCGACGAGGCGCTTGAAATCCGTCTGACCAAAGGACGCGTACGCGCCGGCCACAATCGCCATCAGCGCGAGGACAGCCAGCACGCCCGCGCCCGCCGCCGCTTCGGCGGGATACAGCGGGAGGACGAGCCGCAGAAAACCGTATGCACCGAGCTTGAGCAAAATGCCGGCCAGGAACATCGAGCCGCCGGTGGGCGCTTCGGTGTGCGCATCCGGCAGCCAGGTGTGGAACGGCCACACGGGAACTTTGATCGCGAACGCAATCACAAACGCCCAGAATCCCACACCGCGAATCACCGAGGCATCGATCCCGCCGACCAGCGCGCCGGAGAGCAGCGGCCACTGTTCGAAGGCATTGAGCATATCAAACGAGCCGAGCGTCAGGCCGATGATCTGCGTGGCGAGCAGCAGGCCGAGCGAGCCGGCCATGGTGTAGATGATGAACTTGAAGCTGGCGTACTGGCGGTTGGCGCTGCCCCAGATGTTGATGAGGAAATACATCGGCACCAGGCCGACTTCGTAGAAGAGGAAGAACAACAACAGATCAAGCGACATGAACACGCCGAACGCGCCGGTCTCCAGCAGCAAAAACAAAATCATGAAGGCTTTGACCTTCTCGTGCACGCGGAAGGAGAACAGGATGGCGAGCGGGGTGATGATGCCCGTGAGCAGCACCAGCGGCAGGCTGATGCCATCCACGCCGAGGTGATAGTTGCTGTTGATGACGGCGAACCACTGATAGTTCTCGATAAACTGGAAGCCGGGGTTGTGCTGATCGAACCGCGCCCACAGCAGCAGCGACAGGCCGAGCGGAACCAGCGAGAACACGAACGCCAGCCAGCGATGCGCGTCTTCCTGATCGTCCGGCACGAACAGCAACACCGCTGAGCCGATCACCGGGGCGAACAAAATCAGGCTGAGGAGATTGTTTTGGAGCAAATCCATAGCACAAGCCTTTGCCACGAATTACGCGAATTACACGAAAGTTTCGTGATAATTCGTGAAATTCGTGGCCAGCACTTATCGCGTCAAAAGCAAGTACACACCCACGCCTATAGCGACGGCCATCGTCATCAGCAGATATTGCTGCACGCGGCCCGTCTGCAAAATCCGCACTTGCTGGCCGAAGCCCTTCACCACCTCGCCGGAGGTATCGCTCGCGCCGTTGACGACCGGCACGTCGAAGTAATTCTTCACCGCCGCGCCGATGTTAAGGCTGAGGTAGCCGGTGAGGTGCAGCAGCGTGTCAATGAAATTACGGTCAAAGCGCGAGACCGCACCCGCCAGCCAGAACGTCGGGCGGACGAAGGCCCAGTCGTAAAACTCATCCACCCAATACTTGTTCTTCAGCACGTTGTGGATGGGGCCGAGCATCGTTTGCAACGGATCGGCATCTTCAGCGGTGCTGTACGCGTTGCGATACAGCCACCACCCCACGCCGAGGCCGATCAGCGCGACGGCAATTGAAGTGAGGAGCGGCACCGGTGTGAAGGCCAGCCTTTCCGGCTCCTCCACCAATGCGTGACCGAGGATGTGGCCGAGCCAATGATCCACACCCAAACTGTGCGCCAGCGGGCCAAGCACCGGGAAATCTTCGGGGATATTGAGCCAGCCGGCGGTGACGGCGAAGAACGACAGGATGCCGAGCGGCAGCGTCATCGTCCAGTGGCTCTCGTGCGCGTGCGCGGCGGCCTCGGTGCGCGGCTTGCCGAAGAACACCATCGTGATCTGCCGCATGGTGTAGAAGGCGGTGAGCAGCGCGGCGACGGCCAGCATC
>JBQTJD010000119.1:0-3570 GCA_052387475.1 Anaerolineales bacterium
GCCAAGGGAATACGCAATTTCCTTATTGCTCATGCCGCGCGTCACGCATTCCAGAATCTCCATCTCACGCGGTGAAAGGGGTGAGAACGCCTCGCGGGTATCGTTGAGGTACGGGCGCCCGGCCTTCTCTACGCCTTCCTCCAGCCAAGTTTGGAGGCCCTCATAATCGTAGACGCGGTTGTTGACCACGAAATGGCCTTGCTTGACCCAGCGCACCACTTGCACGAGGTTCTTCGGCGTCACATCCTTGGGGCAATAGGCGGCGCTGCCGGCACGGAAGGCATGCAATTCCTGCTCGAGGTCGTGATAGGCCGTCAGCATCACGACCCGCGTTCGCACGCGCTCGGTTTGCAACTGGCGGATGACCTGCAGGCCGTTCATGCCAGGCAAATTGATGTCCAACAGCACCACATCGGGCTGAAGTTTATGGATCTGCCCCATTGCCTCCTCGCCCGAACCCGCCTCCCCCACCACATGAAGGTCAGTTTCACTCTCCAGGACTTGGCGTAAGCCCTGGCGGAAAAGCGGATGATCATCTACAACGAGAAGGGAGATCTTATCCATGGAGTACTCACAAACTGTGACATTAGGGGCAAAACCAGCGGCAGTATAGCAGAAGTACTAGTACCATGCAATCAAAAGCACTTATGTTCAGCTTTCACCGCCAACGATAGACAACCATGTTTTGCCCGCCCAATGCCGGGCTAAATGGGGAGGCAGTCCGGAAGGCGGCCTCCAGCGGGCGCTCGATTTCCGGGTACCACCCTTCCAGGGTGACAAGATAGTCTGCGCCGGAAGCGGTGACCCATTGCCGCAAACGGGTTTCGTCGCGAATAAAGGGGATGACCTCCGGCGAGATCAGCCCGGCCAGGTCGAGCAGCCGCCGATGGCCGAAGTAACCGAGCGCACCGATGTCGTGCGCGGCGATCAGGCTGACAGGCTCAGTGTTCGCGGCGATCCAGCGCGCGGTGGCGACCATTTCCGTCTCGATGACGCGCACATCGCGCCGATACGCCTCTGCGCCCAGGGCAGCGAAAGCGGCAAGAAGCAGGCCAAAAGCCGCCAACCAAGCCCGACTGAGCACGCGCGGCCAAAGCGCAGCGCTTACCAGTCGCAACACACTCACCATCCCCCCCACCCCAAGTGCCACGATTACCGGGATCACAGGCATGTGGTAACGCCCGTGCGGATACGTGACCGGCAACCGCAGAACGTAAGCGGTGATGAAGACCGCCGCCCAGGCCAGCGGAATGATCGAGCTGAACCGTCTCCGGAAAACCGCCTCCGCGAGCAGGGCTACGAGGCCCGGCAGCAACAGCATCTGCGCGCCGATGAAAGGCTGGCTGCCTACCTCCCACACCCGCTGCCACAACGGCCGCTCACGATAAATGGCGTACTCGGCTTGCTTGGCGTAAAACGTATTCGGCCAGAGCGTGCCGTCAAGCCAGTAGTTGATACCGAGATAAAGACTGAACACGAGGGTAAAACTCAGGCAACACAGGATGACAGACCGGGTGATAGGTGAGGGGTGACGACGTTCGAGCCAGAGACGGAAAAGCACAAAGGGCAAGAGGGTGAGTCCATCGGGGCGGGTCAGTGTGGCGACGCCCACGGCTACACCCAACCACAGCGGCCGGTCGGTGGGGATGACGAACGCAGCCAGAGCCAATGCCGCAAACAACGCCGTCTCCATTCCCGAAACCGACGCCCACACGAGATGCCACTCAAGCACGACAGCCACCCCCGCGCCCAGCGCCGCCCAGCGCTGTTCCGGCCACAGACGGAGGACGAGTGCATGGGCCAGCCACGCATTCGCCAGCAACGACAGGCCTCCGAGTGCATACGTCCAGGTGCGCGGCTCGAGGCGCAAGGCATAGCCCACCGCAATCAGCGCCGACCACAGCGGAGCGGTGGAACCGGCCGAGGGCTGGCCGGGGAGGAAAGCGAACTCGCCCCGCGTGCCGAGATTGCGGGCATAGGTCTGATGAATCCATGCATCGTCGAGGGCGAAGCCGAAATACCCGGTGGCCGCACTCGCGCCGAGGTACGCGTTCACGGCCAACAGGGATAGCGCGAGAAATAGCCACAGCGGGCGAGCACGCAGCGTGTTCACGGATCCACTCTTTCAAAAAGATAGACATTGCCGCCGCCGCTCACGAACGTCTGCCGCAACGCAAGCCGCGGGTCGCCGGTCGGATTTTCGTACAGCGGCCACAGTTCCGGCACGATGTTTCTATCCAGCACCAGCCAGCGCGCGCCGAAGTCATCCATCGCTCGCACGAGCGTATCTGGCCCGCCCGTCGGGATGACGATGGCCTGCAGCCCGGTGAAATAGTGAAAGGCGGGCGGGTTGTTGACGGCAACGGTACTCTCCGAAGCGAGTACAGCGCCGATGTCAGCGTACACAGTATCAGCTTGTGCGGAGGGTGGGTTACGCGGGTCGGCGCCGACGAGCTTGCCGAACGACACCGCTGCCGTGAGCGCCACCGCGCCGAGCACGAGCAGCGCCGTGAACACCGGATTTGACTTCTCCGGTTGCCAGTGCTTCAGGCGTTTCGCAATCGCCTCCACGACCGCATCCAGCCCCACTAGTGCAGCCGGCCACACGAACGGCAGCAGCGCCGCTCCCGAGTGAAGGTATCCACCGAGCGGGCCAGGGAAGGTAAAAGCCAAACTCATCGCGGCGAGGAGGGCGAGGCCGTACAGCAGCGCGAGTTGATATAGCCTATGTCCGCGCAGCCGCCACCACCCGATGACGACCAGCGGCAAGCCAAAGATGTTGGTCTGTGTGGCGATGAACGATTGCACGTTCATCGCCAGCGCTTCCCACTTATCGCGCACTATCGCCCCCCACCCGAGCGCGAGGTAACGCTCTAATGTCAACACGGCTGGATCGTACACGAACAGGTCGTTGTAATTCGTCAGCCACAACACGCGTGCGCCCCCCGGGGCTAGCGGCGCGCCGATGACGAGCCAGTTGCGGAAGAACCAGGGGGCCATGATGACGAGATAGCCAATGAGAATGAAGGGCAAGTGACGAGTGACGAGTGGCAAGTGGCCGGAACGAGTTGCAAAGGCAGCAAAAAGGATGATGCATAACAGCACCAGCACGCCATCAGCGCGGGCGAGGTGGCTAAGGCCGCAGAGCAGGCCACAGAAAAACCATGACAAGGGGCGAGGGACGGAGGCGCGCGCAAAGATAAATAACGCGCCAGCCGCAACAATCGCGTAAAGAGCGAACGAGTCGGTGTTGGGCCAGTAAGGAAAATAGTATGCGCTGAAGACGGTCAGTAGCGCAGCCGCGAGGGTGTGGCGGCGTTGGCCGCTGATATGTTGGGCAACGGCATAACTCAGCAATGGTAGCGCCGATGCGGCCAGCACCATCGGGATTTGCGCGGCGCGGAAGAGGGTGTCGTTTGGCAACGGTCGCCCTGCGAGCAGTTCGGCCCATGCAATGAAAGGCGCAGCGGCGACGCTGGTCAGCGGCATCCAATACACATGGCTGGGCGACGGTAACGCACGCATCGGACTGAGATAGTTCCACACATACGGCTCGGTGAAACCGCGACC
>JBQTJD010000120.1:0-4486 GCA_052387475.1 Anaerolineales bacterium
CCATAAAAGGGCGTGCTTTTGGCCCGCACCACCTTCCAGTAGTTATCTTCGCCACGCAGGTTTTGCACGTCCAGTTCCTGGCCCAACGCAGTGGCCTGGGCGGCCCACGCCAAACAACCGATCGCCGCTGCCTTTTGTGTAGGTGTCACGGATGCACGTTCGATTAATCTGAAAGCCGCCGCCTGAAAGCCGAGTGCCAGATTAGCCGCCCGGCCAGATCCGATTTTTCGGTATTCACCTCGCGGGTCATCGTCCAGTATGTCATCGACTAAGATGATGCTGATTTGCAAACAAGCGATGGCTGCGCCGCTCACGGCAGCCAGTGAGTCTTCACCACCCACCGCGCGGCACGCCAGCCCCGGCAAGTCCCAATCCAGCCGTGGTTCGTTGCCGGTGCGTCGAAAAATCCCCGCCATCTCCGGCCATTCAGCGGCTTCGGGCAAGGAGGTCAACTCATCTTCCAAAAGTTGAGTGTTCATGTCATTAACCAAAAACACTCATAGCGCGGGCCAGGTCCGACCACGCGCTATGAGTATAGACCGAAAAAATGTCGGTTGTTTGGGTTCGGGTTTGGCTGAACGGCTTTAGCGCCAACCGCCCCATGCTGCGCGCATGATGCGCCCCAACTCGACAATGACCTCCGGCTTCTCGATGGAGGTCAGTTTGCGGAGCGCCTCGATCAGGCTGTTCTCCGCCTGCGGGCGCTCCTCGGCCATCAGCGCGTGAAAGGCCTCGATGGTCATACTGGTATTCATTTGTGATGTCTCCTTTTTCCCTGACCGATGGGGAAGTACGGAGAAACCACTCACCACCGCGGCCGTCGGCGGGGATAGCTTCCCAGCCCGGCGCTCCGCCTCGGTCACACAGCAGAAGCCGGGCCGAGAAGATGGTAACCAAACGCGTCATAATCGTCTGTAAAACTAGCGTAAAGAGTACATAACCTTCAGTCTTGTAGGTTGGGCGCCGACACGATGTCGGCAACAGCGGAAAAGCCGCTTTAACGTAATCGAGAGCAAAAGACCAATTTGTGTTCATACGGTTACGAACGCGCATTGGATTTACGCTTATCCAACATCTGCCTGATGTGATCAACAAGCATTTTGGGTTCAGCGAACGGTTTAGCAATGTATCCGTCCGCACCACAGGCCCGGCTCAGTTTTTCGGCGTCGCCGGGGCGGGCGTGGGCGGTCGCCAATAGGATCGGAATATGGTGAGTGGCAGGATCTGACTTAAGAAGACGAGCAAACGCCAGGCCGTCAATGTAACGGCCTTCATACCGGGTATTTTTTAATGACACGTCCATGACAATGAGTGCGACGCTGCCTGAACGTGCCAGTGTCAAGGCAACGGTTACCTCTTCGGTCACGGTCACCGTAAATCCGCCAACCTTGGTCAGCGTTTTGCGAACAATCATCTGGATAGACGGGTCGTCCTCAATTACCAAAATGTGGGTCATACGAATACCGGTATCTGCCAGAGGAAGCTTGACTATCAGGAGTGATACCAGGCGCACTCCTGCTCGGACCTAATTATGAGCGCGTCCTCGCGGATTGGCGGAACCGGTGTTGATTCTAGACCGGACGAGACATTTAGGCGGGGCGCAATGGTTGGGGCCAGCTAACTGATTTTGAAAGGCACCGGAACCCCTGAGCGGCCTCCAGCCTTGGAAGCCGCTATGGATCGCTTACTTTGTGAGATTCCTTCAACGTGCCGTTTGCACCAGCGTATCGTTCAACTCGCGGAGCAGGTTGCTCATCTCCACGGGTTTGGCTAAACAGGTGACACCCCACGCCGCCGCCTGCGACATGTATCCCTGACCCATGTAACCGGTGAGGCCGATGATGGGGACGTTGGGCGTCACCTTGCGTAGCACCCGAATCGTCTGGAGGCCGTCCAGGCCGGGCATGAACATGTCCAACAGGTAAGCGTCAAAACGTTGTTCAACCGCCTCGATAATGGCGTCCGCGCCGTTACTGACGGTGGTGACGAGGAAGTGAGCGTCAGTCAACTCATCGCGTAGAAATTCACGCAGATCTTTTTCATCTTCGGCGATTAAGACTTTCGACATAGGTCAACCTCCAAAAGGCGTCACCGACAGTAGCGCCGGCTCAGCGGCGAACGAGCCAAGCGAGTCATCAAATCGGCCTAAGTTTTCGCCCCCGGCTTGAGTTCGAGTTCGCCACTGGCCAAGGTGAGGGGAAAGTACAACTTTAGCGTCGTGCCCTGACCTGCTGTGCTCTCCACAACGATCTCGCCACAATGTGCACGCATAATCCCTGAAACAATGGATAATCCCAGCCCGGTGCCTTTGCCGATGGGTTTGGTGGTGAAGAATGGATCGAAAATTTTGGCTTTCACATTGTCTGGGATGCCGGAGCCAGTGTCTTTGATTTCGAGCAGCAACTGACCGGTCGCGTCGTCGGCAGTGGTGCGGATGAGGATGTCGCCCCCATTGGGCATGGCGTCGCTGGATACGGCTTGTAGCACCCGTTGGCGATTTTCGTCGTGTAGCAACTTGATCCATCGATCGGGTTGCGCCATCCACTCGTCCGGGGTGTAACCCAAAATCGATTCAACTTGCGGCCTGTTTCGCCGTTGCCCTCACCGGCATAGGCGATACCGGGTAGGCGCTCCACCAGAAACCGGAAACGCTCCTCGCTGGCGCGGAGCTTGAACTCGGCTTGCTTTTGCTCGGTGATGTCGTGAAGGATGAACACGCGGTGAGTCCGAGCGTGTATGCTCACGCTGTGCTGAGCAATACGAAACCAGCCATCGAGCCGAGGTAAATGAGCTTCGCCAGCGGCAGGCACGGCGCCCACCTGCAACAACGCGCCAATGGTTTGGCCGATGAGGTCGCTAAACTGTAAGCTAAAGCGAACACCGGCCGCCCGATTGCAGCGCACGACCTGCCCGGCCTCATCCAAGATGAAGATCAGGTCATTGACTGCATCAAACGTCGCTTCCCACTCTTGTTTGGCGCGTTCAATTGCCTCTTCGGCGCGTTTGATCTGTAACATGCGCGCCACACGCTGACGCACGACGGCCAGATGTAAGGGCTTGGTGATGAAGTCGGTGGCGCCAGCCTCAAAGGCCTGATTGACGGAGTTTGTATCGTCGAGGGCGGTGATGATGAGGATGGGGACGCGTTGCCCCCGGGTGCTGCGCGAATGTGACCGCAGGCCTCGATCCCATTCATCACCGGCATCATCACATCGAGCAACACGATGTCGGTCGGTTGCTGGCGGAACAGCTCGACCGCTCGCTGCCCGTGTTCGGCTTCGAGCACTTGACACTCGCTCCGCTCGAGTACTTGACGCAGCACCACGCGCATGGTGGCGTCATCATCCACTACCAACGCGATGTACGGATGTGTTTCGGGTGTGACGGGGCGAGGGGACATGGCCGGGTGCCGTTACATCGTCAGCGTGTGCAAGTACTCGTTGGCCTCAGCCAGAAAAATCTTGATTTCGTCGTCGGCGATGGGCTGGCGCAGTAAGATATTGTTCTGCCGCGTAAAAGCATCCAGATCGCCAAAGCGAATGCGGATGTTGAGGCCCAGCTCGGTGTTGTAGGCCGGCAGACCTTTGGTACGGATCCAGCGTCGGATCGTCTCTGCCGAGACACCGCAGTAGTAGGCGGCTTCACTGGTGGATAAAACGTCGTCGGGTTGATGAGGCGTGTGTGACATGGCAACTCCTACGCGGTGCGGGCTGGCGCGGATACTGCTAAGGCAACCTCATTGTGGTTAGGCTCCCCCAGCACATGTTCCACCAGCCGCAGCAGTTGCAATGGGCTAAACGGTTTGGTGAGATAGGCGTCGGCCTTGGCGGCCAGCCCGCGTTCGCGATCAATTTGCTGGCTGCGGGCGGTGAGCATGACGACGTGGAAGGCGGCGGTGGCCGGGTCATTTTTGAGGGCCGCGCACACCTCCAGACCGGTGAGGCCGGGCATGGTTATATCCAGTACGATGAGTTGCGGGCGTTAGGGTGTAGCGTTTTTGCCGAGCGGGGTTCGCGTAGCGAATAAGGGGCAGCGCGTGATCCGAGGCCAAGCCGAAAAGAAAATCAGGCTATGCGAAGGTAGTGCTATTGGGCTTTATCGCCCTGGCAGCGACTCAAAAAACAGCCCGGTGCAATGGCCGGGCTGTGGGGTTCAGGGTGCAGGTAGACGTGTGTCAGACAGTGACAGGCGCGCGCGGGGCTTCTGGGCGTGGGCCGGCCACGCGCCGGATGACCTGCACGAGTTCATCCAGCGCCTGATGTTTCGAGACGAACGCGGCTGCCCCGGCCTGCTGGGCTTTGGTTTGCAAGAATGAATCGTCGTGCATGCTCAGGATGACAATGGCGCTGCCGGGCGCTGCCGTGTGCAGCGCGGCGGTGGCGGCGATGCCGTCCATCCTGGGCATATCAATATCCATTAGCACCACGTCGGGGTTGAGCGATGGGACAAGTAGCACCGCCGCTTCGCCGCTTTCCGCCTCGCCGAT
>JBQTJD010000121.1:0-12128 GCA_052387475.1 Anaerolineales bacterium
GGCCCCACGCCATAGGAAAACAAGATGCTCACGCCGATGGCATGTGCGAGGCTGAGATCGGTTTGCCGGACGAGGTACGGAAACCGGGTGCAGATCGCAATCAACCCGACGCAGATGAGCAGGGTGATGAAATCCTCCGGCCTGGGCCAGGTGGAGATAAGCGTGCTGATGAGGGTGCCCAGAAAAGCTAGGACAGCCAGCGTACTTTGAGCGACAGTGCGAGAGACTCCGAACATGGCCGCTTACGGTCTCGGGGTGGGGGGTGGATAGCCCGTGCCCGGCCGCGTTGGCGTGGGCGTGCTCACCACTGGCGCAGGATACTTCGTGAGATTGAGGGTGGGCGATGGGGTCGGCGGGCCGGCAGTGCGTGTGCGTGTTGGCGTCGCGGTACGGGTGGCCGTCACAGCTTTCGTAGCGCTGGCTTTGATTGTCGGTGTAGCTGTCCCGGCTGCCTCAATTTGGAGCTGGGTCAATCGCGCCTGAGCCGTGGGCAGAAGGGGGCTGTCGTCGCCCAGGGCAGTCAGCGCTTCCAAATCGGCGCGTTCTTCTGCCCGCTGGCCGAGGAGGGCATATGCTCGCGCCCGCCACCACAACACCTCCGCTCGCTGAGCGTTGGTCTGTGCCAGCACGAAGGCGGCGTTGAGCGGAGTCAGAGCATCCTTCGCTTTGTTGGTGCGGGTCAGCGCCTGGCCGAGGCCGGCGTTGGCCTCGAAGCTGGTCGGCAGCGTGCGCAACGCGGCTTGAAAGTTGGAGACGGCGTTGTCGGGCCGGTTGAGGCCGAGCAAGGCCAGTCCGTTCCCGAGGTACGCCACGCCGAGTTGTGGACTGGTCTCGTCCGTTTTCGCGAGCGCCACAATCGCCACGCCAAAGTCCGCCTGCGCCTCGGAATAGGCCTGTGTCTGCAACAAAGATTGTCCGCGCGCCACGCGCGGCAGCGGTGCGGTCTTGTCGCGCGCAATCGCCTCATTGTAGGCCGCCAGCGCTGCCTCCTCCTGGCCGAGGGCGGTTTGCGCCGCGCCGAAGTAATACAGCGCTGCGGCGGCGTACCGATCATCTGCTTTGAGCGTCGCCGCAATCGGAAAGAGTTGTGCGAACGTGGCCGGTTCCGTGATGTAACGATAGGCGAGTGAGAGATCGCTGTTCCCGTCCTCCACTAAACCGAGCGCAAGCCGGGCGCGCCCCCGCGCGTAGTAGGCGATGACGCTGGTCTTGTCGAGCGCGAGAGCGGCATCGGCTGTAGTGGCTGCGTCTTGCGGGCGGTCATTGTCGGCATACGCGAGGGCCAGGCGGGCCAGCACGTCCGCGTCACCCGTCACGCGGCTGCGGGCCTGTTCTAAATCATCCAGCGCCCGCGCCACGTTGCCGTTGGCCGTGTAATACTCCGCCCGCGCAACGTACGGCGGCACGAAATCGGCCGAGGCCTGCAACGCCGCGTCGAGGTCACGAATGCCGGTGTCGGCCCGGCCCTGTTGAAAGTTGAGCAGGGCGCGGCCATAATAGGCTGGCGCGAATGTGGCGTCATTGCCGATGGCTTGCCGGTAGTTCTTAGTGGCTTCAGTGAAATTGCCGGTGTTGCGTTGCGCTTCGGCCAGATAAAAGTATGGATAGGGATCGGCCACATAGGCCTCAATCGCCTGGGGCGCGAATTGGATCACCCGGCTCCATTCTCTGCGCCGGTAGGCGTTGCGCACGGTCTGGTACGCCTCTTCGGGGCGGTTAACCGCCTCGGTGGGGATGTATAGTCGCGGCGTCGCCGGTGGCTCGCATAGGTAGGCGGCCAGCGGTGTGGCGGGATTCACCTGCGTGGGCGGGTCGCACGAGATTGGGGTGGCGGAAGGGGTGGGCGTCTCGGTCGGTTCGGGGGTGAGGGTGGGTAGCTCCACTCGCGTTGGCACGATGACGGCGACGGGTAGGAATGTCTCCGGGCGCAGGATAAAGGTGACTACGGCGCCCACAGCGCAAACCGCCAGCAGCAAGCTCAAACCGATCAGAATCCAATCGCGGTTGCGGAGGGCAGCCCGCGCTACCGTGCGCACGGGTTGAGCGGGGACGAATTTGTCGAGTGTGGGGGCAGGGGGCAGCGCGGCGTCTTCCGGTTTCAGCGCCCCCAACATCACCAGCCCGCGTCGCGCCGCGAGAGAGTTGGGCGCAGCTTTGAGCGCGCGTTGCAAACACGCGATCTGCTCGCGCTCGGTATCGACGAGGGCGCTGAGCCACAGCCAATAATCGGCGTTAGTGCTCTCGGCCTTAAGGAGGCGCGTAAACAAATCGCGCGCGCGACGGCGCTGGCCGGCTTTGGCCGCTTGCATTGCTTCTGCATACATCGCCTCGGACATACGCGGCGAGTGTATCACAGGTTTTTTCGAGGGTTTGCGAGAATTGGTTGGTCTATAATCGCACTGATGAGACTGCCACAAGTGAGTCTTTGGGTGATACTGGCGCTGACCGCCTGCGCTGCTCCCACTGAGCAGGCCCCGGCCACTGTCACCTTGCTGCCGTTGCCGGCGAACAGCCTAAGCGCCAGCGACGCTGTTCGCTTAAGCGAAACGCCCAGCGTTTCGCCGGCCACGCCCGTTATCATCGCTTCGCCGACGCCGACCGCTACGCCGGTGACTCACGTCGTGCAGGCGGGTGAAACACTCATCAGTGTCGCGGTGGATTATGGCGTTTCGCTCGCAGCCTTGCAGACCGCCAACCCCAGCGTCTCGCCGCGTTTTCTGAGCGTGGGTGCGGTTCTCCTCATCCCGACCAGCGGCGCGACCACGGTCGCGCCGCTGGTCGCCCCCACACCGCTACCCGTCTCATTCGGCGCGCCGGCCTGTCACCCACTCGCCAGTGGGGCGATGTACTGTTTCGTCGAGGCGCGTAATCCCAACGCAGTTGCGCTCGAAGGCATCACGGCGCGCGTGACGTTGGCCGGAACGGATGGCCTGCCGCTGACTGATGCGCTGGCGCAATCTGTATTGGGTGCTGTTGCAGCCGGGGGAATGGTGACGATGGCTGCCTACTTTGAAAACGCGCCCGGCAATATCGCCGCCATCGGCGTGATAGCCGTGACGGCTTTTCCGCTTGTGGATTTGGCTGAGCGCTATCTCCCGATTGAGGTGGCTAAGGCGCGTGCGGAGCAGTCCGGCTCGGAGTGGGTGGTGGCAGCGCAACTGCGGAATGGCAGCGCGACGAATGCAGCGCAGGTGAAGCTAGCGCTGACGCTGTACGATGCGGCGGATGCCATCATCGGTTACCGGCAGCAATCGATGGAGAGCGGCCTGACAGCGGCTGAGACACAAACCGTCACTATCTCGGCCACACCGCTGCGGGGCGCGGTGGCCCGCTATACTTTGCAAGCACAAGGGCGACCATGAAACCCTCTTCCGAGCGCGTGTATTGGTTCCTCCACAGCTTTTTCCGTTTCTTGGGCCGGCTACTGCTCAAACAAGAGATTCATGGCCTTGAGAACGTCCCGGCCAGCGGGCCTTATCTCATCGTCGTCAATCACCTCAGCATCGCCGATCCACCCATCGTGTTCATGAACATCCCTCAGCAATTGGTGATGTTTGCAGCGGACAAGTGGAAGCGTGTCTTTGGCATTCGACAGTTGGCAGAAGCGGCAGGCGCGATCTGGGTGGCGCGTGGGGAGGCCGATTTGAGCGCGATCAAGTCGGCGTTGGCGGTGTTGAGAATGGGCCGCCCGATGGGGCTGGCGCCGGAGGGGACTCGCAGCCTGACCGGACAACTGCAACCCGGCAAAACCGGCGCGGCTTATCTGGCCGACCGCACGGGCGTGCCGATTGTGCCCATCGGTATCTCCGGCACGGAAAAGTTCACCGCCAACCTGCGACGGCTGCGCCGCACACCGGTGCGGATGGTGGTGGGTCGCCCGTTCATGCTGCCGCCGAACGGTCGCGCCAAAGCCGAGACTCTGGAAGCGCACACGACGACGATCATGTGCCACATTGCTGCTCTGCTTCCCCCCGAGTATCGTGGCGTTTACGCCGACGAGCCTCAGTTGCGCGAATTGCTCGCCCCGCAGGCGTAACTCATTCTAAAGGCTATATCTAAACTTGATTTTCGGTAACTGTCACTGGGTAACGCTGTGCATTTATTTTCAAGTATTTGCTGCCCAGTGACAGTCACCTGGCGGGTTCAGGGGTGGGTTCTAAGTGGACTGGGTTAGCACGCGCAAATTTTCATTGCGGATGAAGCGGTCGGCTTCGGGGCTTTCGGGCACCGTGATGAGGCGTGGGGCATGGCGGGCCCGGTGAAGGATGAAATTGAAGACACGCGCGCTTTGCTCGCCCCAGCGCGGCCGCAGATAAACGGGGTCTTCAATACGCCACCCCTGATCGAGCGCCGACAGTAGCAAACGCAGTCGTGGCTCGTTGCCGCTCAGGCTCACTGGCTGTTGCAATTGGCTCCAAACCTCATCGCCGGTGGTGATGTCTAAGTGGGACATGGGCACACTCCAATTCAGGTCTTGTCGCTACGCTACCGTAGCGGTCTCAAACCCCCGTCAAACTGAAATTAAGGATTCAAAACCTCGACTCTAGGTGACAGTCACCTTCTCAAAACAAAAGGCGCGCCGGAGTTGCGCGCCTTTTACAGACAGGCTTTGGATACTCGCCATTCGCGAGTAGTTTTAATAGGGCGCCCAGGGCCCGGCGCTCAGTTCCTTCATCTCGCCGCTGGTGATGAAGATGACGCGCTCAGCTATATTGACCACGCGATCACCGATCCGTTCGAGGTTATGCGCCGAGAAAAGCAGGTAGAGGGCTCGCGTGGTGGTATGTGGGTCTTCGGCGATGAAGCTGATGAGTTCCCGGAAGATTTGCTGATACAACTCGTCAATCACATCATCGCGGGCCGCGACACCTCGGGCGGCCTCGGCGTCCCGCGCCACAAAAGCATCCATGGAGGCGCGCAACATGACGCGACACTCATCCGCCATGCGCGGCAGGTCGATGAGGGGCTTGAGCAGCGGTTGGTCGCCCATCTTCAGCACTGTCTTGGCGATGCCGGCGGCGTGGTCGGCCATGCGCTCCAAATCGCTGATGACGTTCATGCCGGCGACGATGAAACGCAGGTCGGTGGCAATCGGTTGTTGCGTCGCGATCAGCCGAATGCAGTCCTCTTCGATCTTGAAGCGCAAGTCGTTGATTTTGGCGTCATTGGCCACCACTTGCCGGGCCAATTCTAGGTCGCGTTCGGACAGCGACTTCATGCCCTGGGCGATGGCGTCATCGAGCATGCCGCCCATACGCAGTAGATTATCCTGAAGCTGGCGCAATCCCTGATCGAAATGGGCGCGATTTGAATTGGTCACAGCGCTCTCCTTATAGTGCCAGTGGGACGAGACAACGCTCGTCGCCGGTATCGATGCGGGCGACAATTTCAACCAAATCCTGCAACATCGAATATTGTAGTCGTTGCTGTAATAACTCTCCAGCATGCGAAATGCCTGACGGATGGTTCATGCGGATCTCGATGCGCACCGGCTTGTCTTCACCGCGATGCAGGGTGACTTCCTGTATAGCCGAAGCCGATGGCCTATCCATGGCGCGCGAGCGGCCTTTGGTCATATCCAGCGCATCGGCCACCCGCAGGATTCCGGCCTCCAGCGTCAGACACTGCGTCTCCGCAAAGTGGCTGCTAATGGCATGCAGGATTTCTGAGGTCAAAATGACACGCTCACGCGTGGCGTACAAGCCGGTCAGAAGTTCGCGTGCTTTTTCGTAGGCCAGCGGCAGACTGTATTCATGGTGCCGTTCGTAGTGCACGACCAATCCCCGGTCGTGCAGCGCCGCCGCCAGCACAACTTCCAGCTCTGCATCCTCCCGGCTTAGACCATGCTGGCTGATGATGTTGGCCTGATGACCCGCTTCCATCAGCAACCGCAACATACGCAAGCTGGCGTTGGCCACAATCCGGATGTGGGTTTCGCCGTGATCACTCAGGCCCAGGCGCTCGACGGCGTTTACATTGGCGCAGCGCCACAGTTGCCGCATCTCTTCATCGCTATTGATGCGATCCACCAATGTTTGCAGGCGCGGATTATGCCGCGCAGGAACAGAGAATGTGGAGTGCGCGTGATGAATTGATGCGCTTGGCATAAACGTGGGTGGAGACATGACCGTCATTGTTACCTCTGTCGTCGACTACTTCAACGGATATTTGCGTTTCAGGCTACTGTTGACGAGTTGCCGGTCAATAGGAAGTTCATTTCGACCAACCACTCCTGAATCTTGGCGTCAATCTGGTCGCGGACTTCGCGGAACTTGGCCAGCTTTTCTGCTTCGGTTCCCTGAAAGCGCGCTGGGTCCTCGAACGGCCACTTCAATCGCTGCGCGCCCTGGCTCAAAAAGGTCGTGGGTGCGTTTTCTTCGGCCTCGTCCGAAACGGTAATGACGTAGCCAAAGTTGGTGTGGCCCAGATAGGTGCGCGTGGTCTTGGGCTGTTGCTGGCTCAAATCAATGCCAATCTCGCGCATAACTTCAATCGCAGATGGATGAATCGGGTCGGCGATGACGCCGGCGCTATGAACATCAAACGCTTCGCCCCCGTATCGGCGCAACAAAGCTTCAGCCATCTGGCTGCGAACTGAATTACGCGTGCACAGAAACAAGACTTTGGCTTTAGGCGTAGTCATACGCGCGTCCATCGTGAACAAACACTTCGCCACATCGCCGGTCTATCCAAACCGGCCCGACACGTAATCTTCCGTGCGCTTGTCCTTTGGACGGGTGAAGATGGTGTTCGTGTCGTCATACTCGATGACGGTACCGGCACGGGTGCCTTCGTACAACATCATCATCGCCGTCCGGTCACTCACGCGCGCGGCCTGCTGCATGTTGTGCGTGACGATGATGATGGTGTAGTCCTTCTTCAACTCCTGCATCAACTCTTCGATCTTGAGCGTCGCAATTGGGTCAAGCGCCGAGCACGGCTCGTCCATCAGAATGATCTCGGGTGAGATAGCGATGGTGCGGGCGATGCACAACCGCTGCTGCTGGCCGCCGGAGAGTGAGTAGCCGCTCTGCGGCAGCTTGTCCTTCACTTCCTCCCACAGCGCCGCGCTCCGCAAGGAGCGCTCCACCAGCGCATCCAGATCGCCCTTGTTGCCTTTGAAGCCATTAATGCGCGCGCCCCAGGCGATGTTCTCGTAGATGCTTTTGGGAAAAGGGTTCGGCTTTTGAAAGACCATGCCGATGCGCCGACGCACCTCCACCGGGTCTACCTCGGAAGCGTATAAATTGCGCCCGTGCATGAGGATTTCGCCCTCGGCGCGCGCGCCCGTCACAAAGTCGTTCATGCGGTTGAAGGCGCGCAGCATCGTGCTCTTGCCGCAGCCCGACGGGCCGATAATGGCTGTGATTTCGCGGCTCTTGATCTTCAGGCTGACATTGTGAATGGCTTTGAAGCTGCCGTAGAAGATATTCAGGCCACGCGTCTCGATGGCGAGGTTATCGGTGACGCCATTGGTCGAGGGCCGGTCGGCAGTGACGGATGACAAATTAAATCCCATGGTTAGTACAGCCTCCGGCTGAAACGATTGCGCAGGGTGATAGCCGTCGCGTTTAGCGTCAATAACATGATGAGCAGAACGAGGATCGCGGCGGCGGCGATGTTGCGAAACTCACCTTGCGGACGCGAAGTCCAGTTGTAGATTTGAATGGGCAGCGCGGTGAACTTGGAGAACAGACCATCCGGGTCCACGGTGATGAAGGTGGACGCCCCGATTACGATGAGCGGCGCGGTCTCACCGATAGCGCGCGAGATGGCGAGGATGCTTCCGGTGAGAATGCCGGGAAGGGCATTAGGTAGCACATGCGACCAAATCGTCTGCCACTTTGTCGCGCCGAGGCCATAGGCCGCCTGTCGCAGCGAGTCCGGCACAGATTTGATGGCTTCCTGCGCGTTGACGATGATGAGCGGCAGGATAAGGAGCGCCATCGTCAGCGCGGCGGCGATGATAGTGCGGCCATTGGAGTCGGTGACACCGAACATCGCTCCGCTGCTGAATGGCTCAAGCGCGCGCACAAAGACCGCCAGCCCGAGGATGCCGTACACGATAGATGGCACGCCGGCCAGATTGTAGATGTTGGTCTCAATCACACGATTGGTCCAGGTGGTGTGATCGGCGTACTCTTGCAAATAAATCGCCGCGCCCACGCCAATGGGCAGGGCGATGAGGATGGTGATGGCGATGAGCCACAGTGACCCCAGCACCGCCGTCCGCACCCCGGCATATTCCGCCTGGCTTGCCATCGGATCGCTGATAAATGCCGGCGTAAGCCACGAGCGGAATTCCAGCGTGGCTTGAGGACTGTCTTCCGCCAGTTGCGCTTCGATCCCGGCGCGATTGGTGAGCGACTCCCACAGTGACCAGGTCTCCACCACCTTGCGCTGGATGACGCGTTCAAGCACTAACGCTTGCACATCGTCCCGTGACCGGTTTGCAAAGGGCTGATCTTTGTCCAGCTTGTTGAACGCGCCCTTGGAAAGCCTGCTCTGCAGGATGGCGACCAACTCGTCTTTGCTCAAATCGTTCAATGGGCGATCCGACACGGTCTCGATTTTGATTTTGTCTTCGTAGGCGATGTAGCCAAAGGCCCGGTCGATGACATTGAGCAGCAAGGCGCTAAGGCCGACGATGCCGATGCAGGTAGCGAGCAGAAACCATGCCTGCCACAGCCAACCCGAGCGATGGCGGCCCTGTAATTGTTGCGCGGCGGCCTGGCCTTCGGGCAGGCCGGGAACGGTAGCGGCGCTCATTGGTAGGCCTCCCGGAAGCGGTTGACGATTTGGCGGCTGATCAAATTGAGCGCCAGCGTGACGACGAACAACACCAGCCCGAGGGCGAAGATACTCTCGTATTGGATGGAGGCATAGCTGATGTCGCCGCCGCTGATGCGGGCGATGTGCCCAGTGATGGTTTCGGCGGCTTCAAAAGGATTGAAGGTGAGGTTGGGGCCGGCGCCAGCGGCAATGGCGACGATCATCGTCTCGCCGACCGCGCGTGACATGCCGATGATGAAGGCGGCGACGATGCCCGAGAGCGCCGAGGGCAGCACGACCTGGACTGCCGTTTCCAGCTTCGTCGCCCCCAGACCGTACGCCGCTTCACGAAGATGGCGGGGCACGGCGCTCAGCGCATCCTCGCTCATCGACGTGATGAGCGGCATGATCATGATCCCCATCACGATGCCGGCGGCGGCGTTGTTGTAAATCTGCACCGTCTCTTGCCCAAAGATGATACGCAGGAGAGGCGTCATAAACGTTAGCGCGAAGAAGCCGTACACTACGGTCGGCACCCCGGCCAAAACTTCCAATGTCGGTTTGAGGTAAGTGCGAACTCGCGGGGTGGCATATTCGCTAAGATAAAGCGCGGCGCTGACGCCGAGCGGCACGGAGACCAGAAGCGCAATCAGGCTCGTCATCAGCGTGGCGTTGACCAGCGGCCACACCCCGAATTGGCCGATCTCCGGTTGCCACTTGAAGGTGGTGAAAAACTCGACCACGTCGACTTCCGGGTTGGTGAAGAACAGCGCCGACTCCTGCCCGAGCACGTAAACGATGCCGAGCGTGGTGAAAATCGATAGTGCGCCACAGAAAAACAGAAAACCCTGGATCAGCATCTCCCCAGGGCGCAGACGCCGTTTGAGATCGCTCGCTCGAAAGGTATTCTCGAAACTTGGCGCAGAGGCCAATCGGTTTTGAATGTCGGTTGTGCTTGCCATCGTCAACTCCCTAGGGTCGAAGACCCCGTGTACGGTGACACCAAGATCGTTGCCCTTGTCGCCAAGCGCTGGATTTTGGGGTGGGCGCTGTCCGGGGCAAAGACATGAACAGCGCCGAACGAAACGATTCCAGTGTGTTGACAGGCCATACTCAGTGTCGGTTCCACTAACGGGGGCGACAGGTCGGTTCAAAGTCTCCTGCGCCGTCGAACAGACTGCAACGATGGAGGCTGCCGACGTCCGGCAGCCTCCATCAGAAAGACTATGTCTAGGGTTGAATGCCGTTGGCCTGCATCCAGTTGCCGAGAGCGTTGCCCAACGACGCATCACTCGCCGGGAAGTAGCCCACCTCGGTGATGTACTCATTCACCTGGGTCAGGTAGAAGGCGATGAACGCCGCCACCTGCGCTTTTTCTTGCATGACCTTGGCATCGCTGTAGATAAACAGCGGGCGGGCCAGCGGGTAGGTGCCGGCGTTCACGCTGGCAACATCCGGCGTGATGGCCTTGGCTGGGTCAGCGTCCTTGGCCGAGATCGGGATGGCGCGCAGCTTATCGCCTTCGGCGGCGTAGTACGCGTAGCCGAAGTAGCCAAGAGCATTCGCGCCGCCCTCGACGCCTTGCGCCAGTACGTTATCATCCTCGCTGAACTGCGTGTTTTCTGAGTTGAGTATGGCCTTCTCGCCTGCCTCGATGTTGGCCTTGTCGTCCACCAGATTGGCGGGGGCCATTACGGCCTCGACGAAGTAATCAAACGTGCCGGAGTCGGTGCCGGGGCTAAAGCGTTGGATCGGCTCCGCCGGCCAGCCGGCGCGCACGTCGGCCCAGGTCTTGGCCGTGCTAAACGCCGTCGCCAACTCAGCTAGGGTGAGGTAATCCACGAAGGTGTTGTCGGCGCTCACTACCACGGCCAGCGCATCGGTGCCCACGCGGAACTCCACCGGCTCGCGCCCGATGGCCTGGCAGGCCTCAGTTTCTTCCTTCTTGATCGCGCGCGATGCATTCGAGATATCGGTCTCGCCCGACTTGCAGAAGCGCTCGAAGCCTGCACCGGTGCCGATGCTGTCTACGGTCACCGTACCCTGCGCGCCTTCGTTCTGGTAGACCTCAGCCATCTTCTCGGTGAGCGGGAAGACTGTAGAGGAGCCGGCGGTCACAATATCACCTGCGGTGGTGGTAACATCCACTTCCACACCCAGCGCGCGATACAGGTTGCCGTACGCGCGCCACAGCGTTGACTCTGGAGCTGGGAAGTAGCCGACGTCGGTGATGTTGTCGGCCAGGCTATCCAGATAGAACTTGATGAACGCGGCGACCTGCGGCTTCTCCTGGAGAATTTTGGCATCGCTGTAGATGAACAGCGGGCGAGCCAACGGGTATTTGGCGTTGTTCACATTGTCTTCGTTCGGCTCGACGCCTTCCACCGGATCGTTCTTCGAGATCGGCACGGCCTTCAACTTGTCGGCTTCTTCAACGTAATACGCATATCCAAAGTAGCCGATCGCGTATTTGCCGCCCTCGACGCCTTGCACGAGCACGTTGTCGTCCTCGCTGAATTGTGTGTTTTCTGAGTTGAGTATAGCCGCCTCGGCCAGGTCGGCATTATTTTCATTGGCCGGGCGCATCACGGCCTCGACGAAGTAGTCGAAGGTGCCGGAGTCGGTGCCGGGGCTAAAGCGTTGGATCGGCTCCGCCGGCCAGCCGGCGCGCACATCGGCCCAGGTCTTGGCCGTGCTAAACGCCGTCGCCAGTTCGGCCAACGTCAAGTAATCCACAAAGTCATTTTCGGGATTGACAGCCACGGCCAGCGCATCGGTGCCCACGCGGAACTCCAGCGGGTTGCGGCCGATGGCAAAGCACGAGGCGGTTTCCTTGGCGTTGATGGCGCGCGAAGCGTTGGAGACATCGGTTTCGCCGGTGACACAAAAGCGTTCAAAGCCTGCGCCGGTGCCGATGCTGTCCACGGTTACGCTGCCGACGTAACCTTCCTGCTCAAACAACTCCGCCATCTTCTCGGTTACGGGGAAGACGGTTGAGGTGCCGGCGGTCACAATGTCGCCGGAGGCGTCAGCGGGGGCGAGGACTTCGGGCAGGGTGTACGGGCCGCCGGGTTCCGCCGTAGGAGCGGGCGCGTCAGTGGCTTGCGGCGCTGTGGTGGCCTGTGGGGCCGCTGTCGCCGCTGGGGCAGACGTAGCGCCGCCGCTCGCTTGAGTGGGTTCAGCGGTGGGGGTGGTGGCCGGGGCGCACGCGCTCGCTGCAATTGCGAGAGCTAGCAACCCAGACCATAAAACATGGGTCTTTGGGCGTGACATATTCCTCTTCTCCTTGGGTTTTTCTTTGGTCATGGGTACGGTACTTGGGCCAGTTCAAACAAGATGAAAGCGAAGATTAAGTT
>JBQTJD010000122.1:0-3842 GCA_052387475.1 Anaerolineales bacterium
TGTTGAGCACGGGCGCGCGCGAATGTTTAGCGACTTCGTTTTCATATTGGTTGCCGTACTGCCAATCGCACTGGCGGATGGCGATGCCGTCGAAGTAGCGCCCAAAAATCTGGCCGATCTCTTTGGCCGTATCACCATGCGAAATCTGCGTGGTCTCCGAGTCAATAAAAGCTGCATGCCCGCCCAGTTGGGCCATGCCCGCCTCAAACGAGCCGCGTGTGCGGGTGCTGGTGAAGAAGAACAGCATCGCCAGCGCCTTATCGCGCAACAACGCGTGCGACTCGCCCAGCGCCCGTTTACGCTTCAAATCCCACGCCACCTCCAGCACAGTCTCCACTTCTTCCTTGCTGAAATCCAGATCGCCGATGAAGTCTCGGCCCCGCAGGTTGGTCTGCATGACTCGCTGTCCTTTCAGGATATCTTTAGCCACGAATTGACACGAATGAACACGAATTTGCTTGGTTTCAATTCATGCTAATTCGTGGCGATAACTGCTGGTAGCACTGCGTAAAACTCGGTAGACTTCACTACATCCTCCAGCGGCACAGAGTCATTCACAGTGTGCGCCGTCACTTCGTCGCCGGGGCCGAAACCGATGGAGGGGATTTTGGCCTTGCCCGCCCAATAGATGCCGTTGGTGCTGAAATTCCATTTGCCGGTGGGCGCCTCAGGCAAGCCGACGAGTTTGCGCGCCTGAACGCCCGCCTGCACTAGCGGATGCTGTTCGTCGTACGCCCAGGCCGGGAAGTATTTATCCACCGGGAAGACGAAGCCGGTGTACGACGGGTCGTCGTAGAACATCTCCTCGACGGTGATGGCGCTGCGGTGCTCCGGCGGGATGAGGCTGCGGATTTGCTCGATGGCCGCGTCTTTGTCCTCGCCAAACGTCAGCCGCCGGTCAATAAACACGGTGGCCTCGTCCGGCACGGCGTTGAGGCTCGGCGTCTTCACGTGCAGATCGCTGACCGTGATCTTGCCGTGGCCGAGGAATTCGTGATCGCCGAGTTGCGGCTCGAGGTCGCGCACGCCGGCGATGAGCGGCAGCAGTTTGTAAATGGCGTTGTCGCCCAGATGATTGCTGGCTGCGTGCGCGCTCTTTCCCTTCGATACCACTTTGATTTCGACGCGGCCTTTGTGCCCGCGATAGACCTGCATGCGCGTCGGCTCGCCGATGACGACGAAGTCCGGGCGCACCTTCGGATCAACTTCCACAAATGTGTTGGGCGCGATGCCGTCGCACCACTCCTCCATGTTGCCGAAGTAGTACGCCGTCCAACCGTCGAGCAGGCCGAGGTCGCGCGCAATCGCCAACCCGTACACCATTCCCGGCGTGCTGTTCTTCTCATCACAGGCGCCGCGCGCGTAAAAGACGCCGTCCTCGACCTTGCCCTTGAACGGATCCCACGCCCACGCTGCCGGGTCTCCGATGCCGACCGTGTCAATGTGCGAGTCGAAGACAATGATACGTTTGCCGTTGCCGACGCGGCCGATGGTGTTGCCCATCCTGTCAAAGCGCACTTCGTCGTAGTTCAGGCGATGTAGTTCCGCCTGAACTCGCTCGCCGACCGGGCCGATCTTCGAGTCCATGCTCGGGATGGCACAGATGTCACGCAGGAACTGGATGATGTGGTCGCGTTGGGCGGCGACGCGCTTTTGGATTTCGGATACGGGAAGGGTCATGTTTGTTCTCTTGCATCGAATTACGCGAATTGGCGCGAATTGTTCGTTCGCGAAATTCGCGCAATTCGATGCTAATGTTTCATCGCCCGCCAAACTTTTTCGGGCGTCAACGGCAAATCGCGGATGCGCACGCCGACCGCATCCCACACCGCGTTGGCGACGGCGGGGGCGACGCCGTCCATCGGAATCTCTGCAATGGCTTTCGCGCCGAACGGCCCACTCGGCTCGTAGGTCGGCACAAGAATCGATTCGAGTTCCGGCACTTCATCGGCCTGGAAGATGCGATAGTCGCCGAAGCGCGTGGTAAGCAACTTGCCGTCCGCGTCATACACCATATCTTCGCTCACCGCGTAGCCCAGCGCTTGCACCATCCCGCCATCAATCTGCCCGATTGAAGTAAGCGGATTGATGGCGGTGCCGGCATCCACCGCCATGACGAGTTTGTTCACCGTCACCTGGCCAGTCTGTGTATCCACCTCGACTTCGGCATATTGTGCGGCGAAGGGCGGCGGTGAGTGCAATGACATGTGCGACGCCGTGGCCATGATTTGTTGCTGATCTTCGGTGTGTAGGCTGTGGTGGCCGACATGGGCCAGCGAGATGTTGCGACCATCGGGCAGCCACACCGCGCGGTTCTTCAATGACCAACCCTCGTAGAGACGCGCCGGTGGCGCGTCTCCAAGACGTTCCACCGGATCGTCTCTACGGATCCCCAACATGAGAGCAGCCCGTTCGAAAATCTGATCGCGCACTTTCAGGCATGCCTTCATCACCGCGCCGCCGGAGATGTACGTGGTGCTGCTCGCGTACGCGCCGGTATCGAACGGCGTGAAGTCGGTGTCGGAGCTGTAGATGATGACGTCGTTGAGCGGCACGCCGAGCGTCTCGGCGGCGATCTGCGCCAGCACCGTGTCCGAGCCGGTGCCCAAGTCCGTCGCGCCGACGAGCAGGTTGAAGCTGCCATCGTCGTTGAGTTTGATACTGGCCGCGCCCATATCCACACCGGGGATGGCAGTGCCGTGCATGCACACCGCCATGCCCAGCCCGCGCCGCACATATGGGCGTTGCGGATCAACGTGCCACAGCGGATCGCGTATCCGATCCCACGCAATCGCCGCCGCGCCTTGCTCCACACACTGCGGCAAACCGCACGATTGCACGATCTGCGCTTCGGCCACGCGCTCGCCCTCGCCGATGGCGCCCGTGATCGCAATCGGGTCGCCGAGCCGCAACGCGTTTTGCATACGGAACTCCACCGGATCGCGTTTGAGTTCGTGCGCGATCTCCTCCATCAGCGACTCGAGCGCGAAGAGGGACTGCGGCGCGCCGTAGCCACGGAACGCGCCCGGCACGGGCAGGTTGGTGTACACGACCTCGGCGTGGAAGTTTTGATGCGGGCAGCGATAGGTCGCCAATCCGCGCATGCCGCTGACGCTGACGACGGTGAGGCCGTGCGTGCCGTAAGCCCCGGTGTTCTCGACGATGTGCAGATCGAGTGCGTGCAGCATGCCATCCTTCATCAATCCGGCGCGATACGTCACGGTTTGCGGATGGCGTGAGCGCGCGCTGGTGAACTCCAACTCGCGCGTGTACTCGAAGCGCACCGGGCGATGCGTCGCGAGCGTGAGGTGCGCGCACAGGTCCTCGATCAGCATCTCCTGTTTGCCGCCAAAGCCGCCGCCGATGCGCGGCTTGACGACGCGGATGCGCTTCATCGGCAGGCCGAGCAGCGGGGCGATCATGCGCCGAACGTGGAACGGCACCTGCGTGCTGGTGCGGATGACGAGCCGGTCGTCATCGTCCCAATACGTCACGACGATGTGCGGCTCGATGGACGCTTGCTGCACTTGATGCACGCGATAGGTGCGCTCAAAGACGAGGTCCGACTCGCGTAGGCCGTGCTCCACATCGCCGACGCGGGCGTGTGCGGTGACGGCGACGTTGCGGCCCGCGTCGTGGATCTTCACCGCGTCCGGCTCGTCGTGGATGATGGGCGCGCCGGGCAGCAACGCGCTTTCGGTGTCGAAGACCGCTGGCAGCACTTCGTAATCCACCTCGATCAGCTTCAGCGCCTCACGCGCGATCTCCGGCGTCTCCGCCGCGACGACCGCGACCCGATCCCCGACGTGCCGCACTTTGGAGTCGAGCGAGACCTGATCCCA
>JBQTJD010000123.1:0-5858 GCA_052387475.1 Anaerolineales bacterium
GCTCTATCCAAAATAAGTCGTAGACCGACGCGGTCTGCCGAATTGACCGAGCTTTCAGGTATTTTGACAGACCGCGTCGGTCGGGTCTGTTATTCGAAAGAGTCAAATGCGCGGCGGGTGAGAGCGGAACAGGTCGCAACTAACGTTGCGCGGTTCCGACCCGCTACGCGTCGCAACTAATGTTGCGCGTTCCCAAGCGCAAGCAAAGCTTGCGCCCGCGCCGAGAGTGGCCAATAGTCTCGACTCGCTCACTTCTATTTTTCGGAGGCAGCATGGCAACCAAAGCAAAGACAAAGACACCGCCCAAGCCTAAGGCCAAAGCGCCCATCAAAGCCAAAGCCACACCGAAGGCCAAAGCGAGCGGCGGCAAAGGGCAAGGGACGAAAGACAGCCCGTGGGTGCTCACGACCCCGAGCGGCAGTTCGTCGTTCACAATGTATCGTGACGAAACGCTTGATCCGCCCGCGCTGGTTTGCAAGGTAGGCGCGACCGAACTGCGCTATCACCTGCGCGCCGTCGAAGACCTGCAGGCCATGCTCAGAGCGCACGGCGATTGGATGCCGCTCGGCGCGGCGGATGAGCAGAAGCCCGCTGCCGATGACACAGTGGAGGCATGGGGGCGCTCACCGAAGAATCCGATCGGCGGGTGGTATGGATTGAAGAAGGGCCTGCGCGGTCGCTTCGGCATGTACGTGCCGCCGGTGCTCGAAGTGCTGGGCCTGGCTGAGGTTGAGCACAACCCCAAGAACAATCGCATGCGGGCGCTCTGACGAGCGAGCCGCTCTGACGAGCGGGCGAAGTAACGGACGCCAACTGCCGGTAGAATCTACGGTAGTGGCCAACGACACCACCACCGCCCTCGAACGTATCCACCGGCAGGAGTACGGCCAACTGCTCGCCACCCTCATCGGCTGGCTGGGCGATTTTGATTTGGCCGAGGAAGCGGTGCAGGATGCCTTCGTTGAAGCCATCGAGCATTGGGGTCAAGCCGGCTTGCCGCACAAACCCGGCGCGTGGCTGACCACCGTCGCCCGACGCAAAGCCCTCAGCCGCCTCCGCCGCGCGAAGTCCATCGCCATCGAACCGGACGATCTCGAAACCCTCCCGCCCGCGCAACTCGCCATCACCGAAGATTACGACGCCGTGGGCGACCTCCCCGACGAACGCCTCAAGCTGATGTTCACTTGCTGCCATCCGGCGCTGCCGGTGGAGCAGCAAGTGGCGTTGACGTTGAACACGTTGGGCGGATTGAGCACGGCGGAGGTCGCCGCTGCGTTCCACGTGCCCACGCCGACGATGGCGCAGCGGCTGGTGCGCGCCAAACGCAAGATCAAAGATGCCGGCATCCCCTACTACGTGCCGCCCGCGCACCTGCTGGCCGAACGGCTCGAGGCTGTGCTGAGCGTGATTTATTTGATTTTCACCGAAGGCTATGCGGCGACCGCGGGCGAGGCCCTGATCCGCCATGAGTTGTGCGATGAAGCCATGCGGCTTACCCGTGTGTTGGAATTCCTGATCCGCCACGAACAGACCGACGTGCCGCAAACACAATACGCCGAAGTCATCGGTCTGCTGGCGCTGATGCTGCTGCACCACTCGCGCCGCCATGCCCGGCTCGGCGCGCAGGGCGAATTGATCTTGCTCGATCGACAGGACCGCTCCCGATGGGATCAGCGCCACATCCACGAAGGGCTGGCGTTGCTGGAGAAGGCCTTGCACATGCGGCAGCCGGGGCCGTATCAAATTCAAGCCGCCATCAGCGCGCTGCACGCCCGCGCCCGCCGCGCCGAAGACACCGACTGGATGCAGATCACAGCGCTGTACAGCGAACTGCGGCGCTATGCGGATTCGGCCATCATCCGCCTCAACCAGGCCGTGGCGGTTTCGATGGCTGTCGCCCCGCGAACTGGGTTGCGCCTGCTCGCACTGCTGGCCGATGAGTTAGAGACTTATGCGCCATATCATTTGGCCCGCGCCGATATGTTGCGGCGCAGTAGTGAAATCGATGCCGCTGAAGCGGCATATCGAGTCGCGCTCGACCTGACACAGAACAAAGTCGAGCGCGACTTCATCCACCAGCGGATTGCGGAACTAGGGGCGCGCGGGTTACACTCCGCGCCGTGAACCGCACCGACCGATTGCTGGCTCTCTTGCTTGAATTGCAACGCGGCGGCACGAAGCCCGCCGCTAAGCTGGCTGAGGATTTTGCGACCAGCAAACGCACCATCTATCGCGATGTGCTGGCGTTGATGGAAGCCGGTGTGCCCGTCCTCTCCACGCCCGGGCAAGGCTACGCACTGGATGAGGGCTACTTCCTCCCGCCGCTGCGCTTCACCACCGATGAAGCCGCGTTGCTGCTGCTCGGCGCAGAATTCATGGCGCAGAACTTCGACTCCCAGTATCGCGCCGCAGCCGAGTTGGCAGGCAAGAAAATTGAAGCGGTGCTATCGAAAGCGCGTCAGGCGGAAGTCGCTTACCTGCGCGACAACATCCGCTTCATCGCGCAGGAAACGCTGGCGAGTCAACCAGCGCTGGAAAAGCTGCGCGCCCTCCGCAGCGCCGTCGTCGCGCGCAACACGGTGCGCTTTCGCTATCACGCCCGAACCAGACCGGAAGATAAGACCCGACCGGCGGTGCGCGAAGTGGATCCGTACACCCTGGCCTTCGTCAATGGCGCGTGGTATCTGCTCGGCCACGATCATGCACGTCGCGCGTTGCGTAACTTCCGCCTCGACCGCCTCGAGGCTGTCACTGTTCTTCAAAAAACTTTCGCCCGCCCGAGTCACTATCGAGTGGAGGATCGCCCGGATGACCGGCGCTTGATCGTCCGCGTATTGTTTGATCTTGAGACCGCGCGTTGGGCGCAGGAGGCGCGCCCGTTCTTTTGGGAGGCGGAGACACTGCGGGCGGATGGCCTATTCGTGACCCTCCGTGTTCGATTTGAGGCCGATGCGCTGGAGTGGCTGGCGAGCTGGGGCAGCCGGGTGCGTGTATTGGAACCGGCCTCCCTGCGGCAGCGGCTGGCCGATGATGCGGCCAAAGTCCTGAGGATGTACGAATAGGCTCTATCTGAAATAAGGGCCAGACCGACGCGGTCTGCACCTGCATCTAAAACCTCAGTCAATTCGGCAGACCGCGTCGGTCTATAGAAAAGCTGTTGCCGGGCAACCGAAAAGCTGTTGCCATAGGGTTGTCACACCCAGGTTGTAGAGTGTGTTTAGATTCGATCAACGAAAGGACACACTCGCATGAAAAACGCAGTCAATTGGTTTGAGATCCCGGCGCAAGACTTTGACCGGGCGGTGCAGTTCTACAGCACGGTGCTCAACGGGCCGGTGCGCAAAGAGTTGTTCGGCGGCGAGCCGAACGGCATCTTCCCCTACAGCCAACCGGGCGTGGGCGGCGCGATCGTCAAGCGCGCAGGCTTCGAGCCGACGACGACAGGCGCCATTGTGTATCTCGACGCGGCGGGCGACCTCGATGGGGCAGTGGCCCGTGTACAGCAGGCCGGCGGCAAGGTGCTGATGCCCAAGACCCACATCGGCGACCCCGGCTCCATCGCCCTCATCCTCGACAGCGAGGGCAACCGGGTAGCACTGCACTCACCCAACTAAAGTCATCGGCAAGACCTACGGGTTTGCCCCGCAGGTCTATCGGAGGCAATTATGATACAGACCACAAATGGCTACTTGAATCTTGGCGATGGTAAGTTGTATTACGAAACGGCCGGCGATGGATCGCCATTGGTGCTGGCACATGCGGGTTTTGTGGACAGCCGGATGTGGGATGACCAATGGCAGGCCCTCGCCCAACACTATCGCGTCATTCGGTTTGATCTGCAGGGCTTCGGGAAATCCGACCCGCTAACCGCGCCGGTCTCGCGGCGTGACGAGCTTTATCAACTGCTCCGGCAACTCGGCGTGGCACGGGCCGCTTTCATCGGCTGTTCACTCAGCGGCGAGACAGTTCTTGACTTTGCGCTGGAGCATCCCGCGATGGTGTCGGCGCTGATTATCGTCTCTGCTGTCCCCGGCGGCTTCGAGTTGCAGGGTGAGCCGCCTCCCCATCTCATGGAAATGTTTGGGGCCTTGCAATCCGGTGATCTGACGCTGGCCTCTGAACTACAAAACCGAATCTGGATTGATGGATCGTTTCGCCAGCCCGAGCAAGTTGATCCGGTGATTCGCCAACGGGCGGCCGAGATGAACAAAATCGCGTTGGCGAAGGGCACGTGGGATATGATGCAGGCGCCGCCTCCCAATCCACTTGACCCGCCCGCAGTGACCCGGCTGCCAGACATCCACGCGCCAACGCTGGTCATTGCCGGTGGGCTTGATCACCCCGAAATCCTCCGGGCAGCGGAGTTGATGGCTGCCTCCATGCCCAACGCCAGCAAAGCCATCATCCCCGACTGCGCCCATCTGCCGAACATGGAGAAACCTGAGGAGTTCAATCGTCTCGTGCTTGATTTTCTGCGCTCTATTGGCTGACCGGCTGCATGTTGGGAAACGGATTAAGGGTGGGAGTAATTGCGGTATCGGGCCACAACGGAGTGCGGTATAACGGGAGCATGCACAAGTTCCTCTCAGCCGCCCTCGTCGCCACGTTTTTCCTGTCCGCGTGCCTCGCACCCACTGAGGCACCCACACCCAGCGGCCCAACCGATTCTCTGTCGGCGGTGGTGGGTGAGCTGGCTGGCAACGTGAACGGCAAACCCTCAGCGGTGGAGACGCTCGCGCCCATCAACCTGGGCTTCACCTTGCGCACCGGCGGGCAAGTGCAGACCGGCGATGCTTCCAAAGCGCGGCTGGATTTCAGCGACCGCACCATTTTGCGTGTGGCCGCGAACTCAGCGTACACGCTCGAAGGTATGCAGACGCAGGCCAATGGCAATGTGCTGGCGCAGGTGGAGTTGAGCTTTGGCCGATTGTGGGTCAGCCTGACCGGCGGCGAGTTGCAGGTGAGGACGCCGGTAGCGGTCGCCTCGGTGCGTGGCTCGTTCGCCATCTTCGTGTACGAACCGGGCGACCCGAACAACCCCAACGATGATTTGCTCGTCATCGATTGCCTCGAAGGCAGTTGCACCGCGGTCAACCCCTCGCTCAATGAACAGCTCGGCAACCTCGAGCGGCTCGTCATCAGCCCGCAGGGAAGTTTGAAGCAACTGCTGGCTCCGCAGGACGTGCAGGCGTTCGTGCTCGAAAATCCGGAGAGTGGGCATTTAGTCGCCACGCTCACCGCCGCGCCGCCGGCGACTGCCACACCCACAAGCCTTCCTTCCGCGACGCCGACGTTCACCCTCACGCCGGCCTCCGATACGCCTGCCGTAGTCGCGCCCTCGCCCACCGGAACCATGGCAGCGATTGGCACACACACCGTGCGCGCGGGCGAGACGCTGAACTGCATCGGGCGCGGCTATGGCGTGCTGCCTGAGGCGATTGCGACGAGCAACAACCTCGCTGTGAACGCGCAACTCAATGTCGGCAACCAGTTGCTCATCCCGCGGGTGCAGTGGACGAACATCAGCCCCGGCCCAGTGTGCCAACCGCAGTTCGCGTCACCGTTCCCGGGTTTGCCCTTCATTACGGCGACCCGCGCGCCGGTCAGCGCCAGTGCGACGCCAACCCTTACACCCACCAGAACGGGCACGCTCGCGCCGCAGATCAGCTTCACCGCCGATGCGACGACGCTCGCAGCCGGGCAGTGCACCAATCTGCGTTGGACGACGGCTAACGTGATAGAAGTGTTTTTGAATGGGCAGGGCGTGGTGGGCAACAGCGTGCAGCCGGTCTGCCCGCCGCAGACGACGACGTACACGCTCACGGTGAATACCGGCATAACAATCGAGACGCGCACCA
>JBQTJD010000124.1:0-2363 GCA_052387475.1 Anaerolineales bacterium
GTGAAGTGTAGGAAAGTTGGTCGGGGATTTTGGTGATTGTGTGCGGAACTGATTTTGGCAACGGATGGTCACCTCCGTTTATCCGCTCATCATCCGTTGCCAGCCTCCGCTATTCATTGAATTTCTCCATCCACTTCTCCGGGGCTTGCAGGGTCTCGAAGCCGCCGTAGCGCCGATACAGCTCGTGTGCATCCCGGGTAGCGAGCATAAAACGCCGCAGGCCTTGCAATTGCGGGTGAGCGACGATGCTTTCAATCAACCACTTGCCCAACCCGTGCCCGCGCACTGATTCGAGAATAAATACATCACACAACCACGCAAACGTTGCGTAGTCGGTGACCACACGCGCGAAGCCCACTTGCTCCTCGCCGCGATACACGCCGAAGCACAGCGAGTGCTCAATGGAGTTGCGCACGACTTCGGCTGAGCGGCCCTGCGCCCAGTACGAATGCTGGCTGAGGTAGTCGTGGATGAGCGTGACGTTGAGTTTTGTTTTGTCGGTGCTGAGGGTGAAGGCGTCGCGATGCTCCATGTTGTACATTACGGATGATGTGTTTGTGTAAACTCATCAGTATGCCGAAGGATAACGGAGAGTTTGGCGGCTAGCCATTGGCGTCGTGTTGAGGTAGTGTTGATATCAATCGGTATACCTACTTTCCACATTGGAGATGGATTGGCACCAACAAGTCGTCCTGGCGCTGCTCTATGTGCCAGGATGTTGCGAATCTTCTTCCATTCTTTATACTGTGGCTCGCTCGGTAGCTGTGTTATGGATTGCGACAGGTTGTCATTTGGGAATTCAGTCGTATACTGATCTGCGGTTTTCTCCGGAGTGACCAGTTTCCTTTCTTTGTCTGTTTGGATTGGGAAACCCGAGACGCTTAGCATTGAGCCAATAACATACAGCCCATAATAGACACTCTCGATGGTCGCTAACCCATTGACGAAGAAACCAAATAGCGTACGTTCTTGCTTGAAACGGCCCTCGGGCAGGGGGGAATCGCCATCTTCTTTGACGGACTTGCTATACTCAATGTCGTATTCTGCACACGCTCGGAAACGATAGCCAATCGCACTAGCCGCCCCCAAATACTCGGCTTGTTCGATTGTGTTGGGTGTCCTTGCCCATCCTGTAACGCGAAAGTGGACTGTCTCAAAAATCTTTACTTCGAAATCGCTCGGTAGTACCAGGCCAAACACTTCTGAAAATGTACCTGTCATTTCCAATTACTCCACTGCATACACTCGCGTGAGTTGCGATTTGCCCTTCAGCGCCACGGGCGGCATTTCGCGGGCAGGCACTTCGCCGTTGAGGCCCGCCGCCGCCCATGCATCCGCGCTGACGAGGATGTCGGTGTTCCAATCTTTGTTCAATCCGTCGATGCGCGAAGCCACGTTCACCGCATCGCCGATGACGGTGTACTCCATGCGCGCCGGGCTGCCGACGTTGCCAGCCACGATGTTGCCGGAGTGGATGCCCATGCCGATGTGAATTTCCGGGTCGCCGTTCAGCACTTGTTGCCGATTTAACTCGGCCAGCGCGGCGCGCAAGCCAAGCGCGGCCTGCACCGCGCGGCGGGCGTGGTCGGCGTGCTGCGTCGGCTCGCCAAAGACCGCCAGCAAACTATCCCCGCCGAATTTGTTGATCCAACCGCCGTGCTGCTGGATCACCGGCTCGACGGCGGCAAAGTAGCGATTGAGCACATCCACCACTTCCTCGGGCGTGAGCGATTCGCTGATGGTGGTGAAGCCACGGATATCGGCGAAGAGGATGCTGGCGCTGACCGCGTGCCCGCCCAACTGCACGCCGCGCTTCATCACATCCTCGGCCAACTCCGGCGCGAGGTAGCGGCCAAAGGCATCGCGCAGCCGCTCACGCTCGTTCAACCCCTCGGTCATCAAGTTGAAGCCGTCGAAGAGCGTGGCGAACTCATCGGTGGTGGTCACCGGCAACCGCGCATCGAACTGGCCTTCCTCCACCTTGCCCATGGCCGTGACCATGTCTTTGGCTGCCCGCGTCACGCCGAGGGCCATCACCACCGCGAAGGTCACCATCACGCCGATGCTGGCCAGGATCAGCACCACCACCCACACCTGCAAATCGAGCATGATCGTATTCACATCCGCCACATCCAGTCCGGCCGCCAGACCAACCCGCACGAGCAAATCGCGCGCGCGTACCAGCGTCGTTGAGCCGAGGATGACGAGCGGCGCGAACACCGCGAAAAGCGACAGCAGCAGCAGCTTGCGCCGCATACCAAGCCCCACCACGCGCTGCCGATCCTGCATGCTAAGCGATCCGGCCTGCTCCCACAGCCACGGCAGCACTGGGCGAATGGTGGAGTCGGCGGCGAAGTATTCAA
>JBQTJD010000125.1:0-2580 GCA_052387475.1 Anaerolineales bacterium
ATCACGTCTGTAAGGAATTTAATCATTTCCTCGATGTCAGAAGTCCATATCCCAACATGATGAAGATTAATGCTTTTCATAGGAATCTCCGTATAAAGAGCACTCCACTATTGTATTGAATGCCAAATACTTTCTCGCGTTATCCAATGTGTATTCTCGTTCGCCTATATCCTGGCTATTGCCGCCTAACATGTAAATGGGACGCGGGGCTTCGCGGCATTTTCATCGCCACAGGCCCAAAAGACGGCATCAGGCGGTGTTTACCCCCAGATTTGACCCAAATTGCCGCGAGCCATTTTTAGCAACAGGCATAGACCGAGTTCACAACTTCTTCAGCAATTCGCTTTTCTTCGCTTGGAACTCGGCCTCGGTGAGGAGGCCGTTCTGCCGCAACACATCGAGTTGGGTGATGAGGTCGGGCACGCTGGGTGCGCCGGGGCGGGGCGCGGCTTTGTTGCCGCTCTCCAGTTGCGCCTTGGCATTGAGCATCGCAGTCTTGAACGTAATTGGCCCGGCAATGCGCTTGAAGACGTTGATCCCCAGTTCGCTGGCCGTCAGAATGGAGAGGTCGCCGTAGTTGAGCATCCGCCCGAGGAAACTTTGTTCCAGCTTCACATCGTTTACCTTCTCCAGCGAGGAGTCGGTGACGTCTTTGTTCAGCACCCCCTCCAATTCCACCACCCGGCGGTTGGTGACCACGTATTGCCGGTTGAGCCAGTCGGCCACGTCGCGTCCGAGGCTGAGGAGTGGGAAGATCAGCAGCACGTAGCCGAAGGGGGCATAGAGGTTGTACGGTGGCGGGGCAACGGCCCACACGAGCGACACCAGCACGATGAGCGCCAGCGTCAACAGGCTCTCGCTCAGAATCTCCGCCGCCAGCACCGTCCAGTGCTGGCGCGTGATTAGCCGGATTTCTTCTCGATCACCCAGCAGTTGTTCGAGGTAGCGGTCGGCCATGTGCCCAACTCCGTATGGATGAGATGGGCGCAGTATAGAACCCTCACCCGGGTTGTGCAATGACGACGCGCCGCAGGGTGCATTTCTCGATATCGGCCGGTTTGCTCCAAGCCCGCGTCCTCGCGGGCGTTTCTACGAGGCGTGCCGACCGCGAGGACGCGGTCGGAGAGCGGGCGAACAAAAAATTGAAAAGCACCCGCGCCGCGCGAGTGTGAGTCATGTTTTGGAGTGTTTCACTTGCCAGCAACGCCCGAAACTGGAAGTTCCGGGCTAAAAGTGTGATGCAGAGCATCGCCTGGAAGCCGGGTTTACCCGGCTGTTGGTCATTGCAGCCCGGTTCACCGGGCTTTCTCGTTTTCAGCCGGGGAATTCCATTCCCCGGCGTGGCGGCCCGAGCAAGAGATTTGGATTGTGTGTTCACCCTGCTCAGGTGGCGATTGGCTCAAACACGCGCTTGAACGAGAAGGCGTGCGGCGTCTCGCCGTGCGCACGCAGATGCTCGAGCCGCTCCTTGCCTTCCCATACCGTCGGCACATGCCCGGTCGGAATCCACCACAGCGTGTAGTAGGGGACGGTCAACGCCTCGAACCACTCCTGGCGGCGGCGCACGAAATTCACGTGCGTGCTTCGGTACGCATAAGCTCTCAAAGTCTCCACCGACTCCCACACCGACATGTTGATCAGCATCTGTTCGTCGTCGTAGGGGCGGATGGAGGTCGCGTCGTTGCCCTCGCCGATCAGCCGCCACACGAAGCCGGGGCTGCGCTCGGCCAGCGCATTGATCTCATCCAGCGCGTTTTTGAAACCCGCCATCACGGGGCTATCCATCGGGCCGAGTATCCGGCCGATGTTGATTTGGGCCAATTGCATGTGGGCAACGTTCATGGGTGTCTCCATCTCTGCGGGATGCGCTTGGTCATCTTTGATTCTCAGACTCTGCTTTGGCTGGGCTTTGCTTTCGTATCGCAGTGATAAAGACCACACCGACCAAGATGACCGCGATGCCCACCAAACCCACTGGCGTGATGCGCTCATTGAGCAGCGCCATCCCCAACAACAGCGCCACGACCGGGTTCACATACGCGTAACTGATGGCGAGGGCGGGGCGCACGGTGCGGATGAGGTACATATACGCGCTGAAGGCGATGAGCGAGCCGAAGGTAACGAGATAGAACCACGCGCCGAATGCGCCCGGGCTAATGCCCGGCCCGCTCACCACGCCCGCTGGTTCGCGGCTGACCCAACTCATCAGCATCAGCACCGGCCCGCCGATCAGCATCTCCGCTGCAGTACCCATCGCGCCCTCCGGCAGCTTCAAGCGCCGGCTGAGCACCGAGCCAGTGGCCCAGAAGATCGGCGAGAGCAGCATCGCCAGCGCGCCCAGTGGGTTGGCGCGCATGTCACCCTCGAGGTTAAGCAGCGCCACGCCCGCAAAGCCGATGACGATGCCGGCCCATTCAAGGCGCGACGGCCATTGACCGTTGAGGCCGGAGAAGATCGCCACCCACAACGGTGCAGTGGCGACAAGCGCGGCGGCCAGGCTTGAAGAGACCCATTGCTCGGCGAAGGCTACGCCGCCCATGCCGCCACCCAACATCAGCGCGCCGACGATGAGCGAGTGCA
>JBQTJD010000126.1:0-2098 GCA_052387475.1 Anaerolineales bacterium
CGCGCCACCGCCGGTTGATCGTTCAGCGTCGTGGTCCCATTGAAGGCTTGCATGTATGTGGCCTGTGCGTCGGCCCACTTGCCGGTGAGTTCCAGCACCTGCCCGAGCTTGCGCTGCACGCTCACCTTCTCGGCGTCGGGGACGAGCGGCAGCACGCGTTGATAGTAATCGATGGCGGCAGCGTTGGCGTAATCGGCCTGCGCGGCCCCGCCCGCCCGCAACAAATACTCCCGGCGCTTCGGCTCGTTGTCGCTGCGGTCGAAGTGGAGGGCGAGCACGTTGAGATATTGCTCCAACTCGCCCACAAAGGTTTGCTCGATGTACAGGCCGATTTGATTGTGCAGCGTCGCGCGCGTAGCATACGGCAAGCTTTCGTAGGCCACCTCCTGCGTGACGATGTGCTTGAAGAGATAGATCAACTCCGGCTCACTGTCGAGCAGCGTGAGTTCAAGCTTGCGCAACTCGCCTAGGTCGCTTTGCACGCGCCTCGGCTCGCCGAGTTGCGGATACGCCCCCCACAACATCGTCGCTTTGAACAAACGCCCGACGATGCTGGCGAACTTGAGTGTGAGTTGCTGCGCCTCGGTGAGCTGATCAATGCGGCTGAGGATCAAGCTGTGCAGGCTGGCGGGCAGGTCGAGCCGCGCCAGCGCCTCGGCGTTTTGCGGATCAACGCCCTTGTCGCGTAGATAGTTGAGCAGCTCCTCGATGTAAAACGGGTTGCCCTCGGCGCGCGCCACCAGCCGTTCGAGCAACGCCCGCAACATCCCGGCCTCCTCGCCATACAACTGTTGCAGCTTCAGCCCGATGAGTTCCTCGGCCTCGTGCGGCGTGAACTCGGTCAGCGGAACGGCAGTGAAGTGGGGGAATGCGGCGACCCGTGGCGTGAACGGCGGCCGGTACGCGAGCACGAGCAGCACCGGCAAATTGGCGATGGCGCGCGCCACCGCCTCGAGCAAATCATGCGAGAGCGGATCAATCCAGTGCGCGTCCTCGAACACCAGGGTCAGCGGCTTCTCGTTCGCCCAGAAGCGCACGCAATCCACCAGCAACGCCTCCAGCGAGGTCTTGCGCAGTTTGGCGTCGAAGGTGCGGGTGAGGGTGTTGTCGGGCAGGGGGATGTTGAGCACGGCCTCGAGCAGCGGCAGGCGTTGCGCGAACTGAGGGTTGATGCGCGTGAGTTCGGCTTCGAGCGTTTGCTGTTGCTGCACCAGCGGCCAACCGGCCTTCACCCCGAACAGCGCGCGCGCCAGATCGCGCCACACCAGATAACTGGTCTCCCGACCGTACGACTCGCTCTCGCCGCGATGCACCGTCATCTCGGTCTCATTCGCCATTCGCATCACTTCGGCCACCAACCGGCTCTTGCCCATGCCGGCGTCGGCGGTGATGGCGATGATCTGCCCCGACCCCATCAGCGCCACCTGCATTTTGTGGCGGATGAGCTCCAATTCGGCCTCGCGGCCCACCATCGGCAGCGCGTACTGCGGCGATTGTATTTGCGCGGCTTGCCGGTCACGCGTGCCCTTGAGTACGAACACCGGGATGGGCTGCGCCTTGCCCTTCACCCGCAACGGCGGATGCTGATCCCACTGAAATAAATCGGCCGTGGCCTGTTGCACCCAGCGTGCGGCCAGCACCTGGCCGGGCTTCGCCATCTGCATCAGGCGCGCCGCCAGATTCACGCTGTCGCCGAGGATGCCATACGTGCGGCGCGTATCGCCGCCATACGCGCCGGTGTACGTGCGCCCCTGCGCAATGCCGAGTTGCACGAACTCGATAAATTCCAACTGCCGCCCGAGCGCGCGCAGTTCCAGCGCCGCCGAGGCCGCGCGCCGCGCATAATCTTCGTGGGCCACCGGCACGCCGAAGACGGCATACAAATAGCTGCCCTTATCCCCGATCGTAAGTTGCATCACCGCGCCGTCGTAGCGGGTGACGATTTGTTGAGCACGGCGGATGAACTCGTCGAGGCGCGCGCCGGCGTAATCGTCGTCGTCGTACTCGATGCCGCCGAAGCGCAGAAAGAGCGCGAGGGTGGGCCGCAGCTCGGCGAGGAAATCGCCTTGCCCGCTGTTCAACCGTTCGTAGATGCGGG
>JBQTJD010000127.1:0-3618 GCA_052387475.1 Anaerolineales bacterium
CGGCGTGGCCTCAGCTTCGTCGTCATCCTCCCACCCAATGATCCACACGCACAGCGCGGCCACGAGCGTGGTGGCGACGAGCAACGCAATCCATTGCCCGGTTTGCAGGCCCACGTCGCGCGCCTCGTACAGCACGATGGCGTTCATCCCCAACGCCAGCACAATCCACCCCGCGAGGCGCGGATGCGCTTTGGCCCAATCAATCAATCGGCTCATAGAGACTCCTGCCGAACTGACGAAGGACGACAGACGAACGACGAAAGCATCTGACTCTACTTTCGTCTTCCGTCCTTCGTCTGTCGTCAGACCGGTCGCAACACCCGGTCTTCGCGCAGCTTCTTGTACAACATGCCCGTGCCGGCCGGCATCGATTCGCGCGCGGCTTCGCGCCACGCATCCACGCCCAATTTCTCCGGCACTTGCGGCGCATACCCAATGCCGTGCAGGGCCTGCGCCGCGTTCTGCATCAGCGCCATCGGGAAGAAGGCGAGGGCGGCTTCGCACTGCAACTCGCGCGAGGCGTTCTCCACCGCCTGCAAGAGCGGCGAGGCCAATACGTCCATCGGCACGCCGGGCGCAATGTAGACCTCATCCACCCTCGACACGAGATTTTCCACTTTGAAGCCCGCAATCGCCCCGAGAGCGCCATCGTAATCGGCCAGCATATAGGCCTTGTCGCCGAAGGCGGCAATCACATCCGCCCGGCTGAGGGCGCGCTGGCCGAGCGTGGCCGTTTTGATGAAGTTGGCAATCGCGCTGGCATCGCTCGGCTTGCCGCGCCGCACGCGCACTTCCTTCGTCGCTTGCGCGCCAGACTTCGCGGTGATGGCTGGGAGCACCAATTCAGGCTCGGTCGGCGAGGTGCTGACTGAGGTGATTTTGCCGAAGGCCGCCTGCACTTGCGTCCACGCATCCTCAAAGCTGCCGCTGTTATCGATGACGATGTTCGCGAGTTTGAGTTTTTCGGATTGCGGCGGTTGCGCGGCGATGCGCTGTTTGGCTTCCGTCGCGCTCAGCTTGCGCTTCTCGCGCAGTCGCGCTTCCTGCACGGCCTCAGGCACATGCACCACCCACAGCGTGTCGCACTCTTTTGCCGTGCCGGTCTCGATGAGCTTAATCGCCTCGATCACCGCCACCTTGGCCTTTGAGCGGTTGATGAGCAAATCGGTGGCTTGTTTGACAAAGGGATGGATGAGGCTTTCGAGTTTGGCCAGCGCGTCGGGGTCAGCGAAGACGATGCGGCCCAAACGCGGGCGGTTGATGTCGCCCTCGGGTGTGAGCACCCACTTGCCGAACGTCTCGGCCACCGCCGCGTACGCCGGACCGCCGCGCCCGATGGCCTGATGCGAGAGCGCGTCAGCGTCGATGGTGAACGCGCCGAGGTGCTCCAACATTTTGCGCACCACGCTCTTGCCCGTGGCGATGTTGCCGGTTAAGCCGATGACGTATTTGCCGGGCCAGCGATTGCCCATGCTCATTTTGCTCTTCCATCAAAAGTGTACAATGTTTGCAAAGATTAGCACAAACGCGCAGGCTTTTGCACACTTGACGGATGAGCCGCTCATTTCGCTCCGTGTGATGACGTGGGCGCGATTGTAGTCGGAGAACTAAAAAGTGGAAAGGCGTAGGCTAACGTGAAACGTGATACGGGAAGCGTGAGACTCGGTCATGGTGAGAACATGGCAATTGCTGGAACCTATCAATCACAAGGATCGCGTTTCACGATTTACGCATCACGCCTAAGGCCTATCCCCCACGTACACGTTGTTCCCCGCCGCCACAAGGACGCGGAACGAGTCCATCGTCTGTGCGGTGATGGCTTGCGGCAACGGGAAGTACGGTTGATATTGTTTGGTGTAGCGCAGCTTGTGGCTGAGTTGATATAGCCCGTTGTTATCGGGATTGATGACCCAGACCGACGGCTCCTGCGGCTGGTCGGAGAAGATGCCGCGCGGGCTGCCGAGGTCGGCCAGGCGTTCGCCCGACGTGCGGCCCGGTCGTTCATCCAGGAACTGTGCATTCTCCTCGCACGAGGTCGTATCGAGGATCGGCGCGCGCGTGCAGCGGGCGATGCGGCCATCGTTGCGCAGCAAGAACACGTTGCCGCCGCCGATGGTGAAATCCACCATATCACTCAAGTCGTAGACCGTACTGCTGAAGTAGGGGATGGGCGCGACCTCGAACCCGCCGCCCTGCATCGGGAACTGCCAGAGTTGATTCTGCCCGATGTCGAGCACATACAAATTGTTGGCGAACAACTCCATCCGCACCGGCTGCGAAAAGCCTACGTCGGGCGGGGGCAGTGGGCCCACCAGCGCGCGGCTGCCGATGGTGCAATAAATCAACTTGCCCCGGTCATCAAGGGCGATGACGGCATCGGCGTTCGGGTTGGGCACATTCGGTTGCGCGGAGATGGCGTCAATCGGGCCAAGGAGGTAGCCGATATCCACGAGCGGGCCAATGGTCACATCGCCATACGCGCCGCTGGCGCAGGCGAAGTTCTGGTCAAGCGCGTAGGTGTCGGGCGAGGTCGCAGTCAGCCGCCACACTTTGTTCTGCGTCGAGTCGAGCGCATACACATCGCGGCCCACCAGCACAAGTTGCGTCAGCACCGAGCTAGCGCCGACGCCGTTGGGCAACAGCGGCTGATAGGTTACGCGCTGCGTCCAGTTCAGCGCATCCAGTTTGGTCTGGGCCTCCTGGCGCAACGGCGGCAGTTGCTCATCGTTCGGGCGGAAGCGTTCGGCGCGCTCAATCCACTGCAACGCCGAGTCCCAGTGTGGCATCGCCGCCACCGGGTCGGTCAGGGTGCGCGCCAGCGTAATCTCCGTCTTGGCTTCGAGCACGGCCTCGGTGAACTGCTCTTCCTGCCCGCGTTGCGCGTATAAGATGACGGCCAGCCCCACGATCAGCACCGGGATGAAAAGCGCCATCGCCATCTGCACCGAGGTCGGCAGATGCACCATGCCTTCGCGCTGCAACATGCCGGCGGGCAACAGACGCGCGAGCAGACGCCGAAACGCGCGCGCCAACTCGGTCAGCGATACGCCGATGGCGCGCCCAAAAGACCGCAGCCCGCGCCGCGCGCTCACCGCGATGCCACTCAAATCAATCGTCGCCGACGGCGCTTCGGCCCGTTCGCGCTGCCAGGTTTGAAACTCTTCATCGCCTGCCTCATCTTCAATGGAGAAAGGCGCAGGGTGGATGGACTCGACGGACGCCGGTTCTGCGTCACGGGCCAACGGCTCCGCGGCGGCCGGCTCGGATTCGACGATGGCCGGCGCGGGCACAAGCGTCGCTTGCGCTGGAGAAAGCGGAACAGTAGTTCCGCCGCTGCGCGGTTCTCTTTCGCCGCTGTGCGGCGCGGGCACGCGGTGACCATTTGCGATTTCGATTTCGGGCTGCAGGCCTACCGGCTCAGGCGCCTCAACGGGTCGAGTCAAATCCGGCCGAAAGCCGCGCGCCGCGAGTGGCCTCGACTCGCGTGCCGCAGGGCGAAAGCGCGCTGCCAACTCGCTGAGGGATGGTAGCCCTACCGAGGGCAATGCAAGCGCGGGCTTTGGTGTTGCGATAGGCGTAGCGCCAGCTTCGGCCTCAACGGCCGGGTGCGGCGCGAGG
>JBQTJD010000128.1:0-8533 GCA_052387475.1 Anaerolineales bacterium
GGGCCGCTGAAAGGTCAGCGTTGCGGCCAATGTAACACAAAATCGCGCCGCAATTTCTAAGATGACGATGAGACGAACACGCCGGATTGGCAGAGAGGGGTATCGCGCCAAGACGCAAAGACGCGAAACTTTGCGCCTTCGCATCGTAGCGCGAGAATATGTCTGCGCACTCTCACCGCTCTCGGGCCAAATCTGGTAGAGCCGTATATCATTGGCGCATGGTGCGCTGGCCACAGACATTGAGCATAGTGCGGCACACCTTCGCCTATCCGGATGTTGAAGCCAGCCGGCCATGAGATTACTCGGACGGGGCCTGGAATATCAGCAATTGCTCAAGCCCGCGGCGTTGCGACACGGAGTCGGCCGGGGTTTCGCGCCGCCGGAGGGTAAAGTCTCGCGCCGTAAACAGCGTGGTGATTTCGGACAATGACACAGCAAAGGGCGGCCCGCCTGCGTGGTCGTCGAGTGGGAAGGCGAGGTCAATGTAGATCCCGCCGGGCTTCAGCAGGCGCGCCACCAGATCGGCATAGTCGTGCCGGCGGTGTGGGTCAATGGCGCAGAAGCAGGTGTATTCGAGGGCATAGTCAAACGTGCGGTTGAGCGTAGCGGGCAGTGTGAAAATGTCTGCCGGTAGGATTTCAACAGGCGCCTCGGGATCGGCGAGTCGTTGCATCTCGTGAACGGCGTGCGGCGTAAAATCAACCGCTGTCACAAGAAAACCGTGCCGGGCAAATTCACGCGCGTCGTGCCCGCGCCCCGCGCCGAGCACGATCATCCGGCCCGGCTTGAATTGGCCGCTCGCCGCGAGACGCTTGAACACGGGCGTTGGTCCACCTAAATCCCAACCATCCGTTCCGCGCGTATAATCAGCTTCCCACTTGCCTGGCAAATTGACATCATCGGTCATGCAGGTGACTTTATCATTCTCCCGGCCCAACACCCAGCCGGGATTTTTGTTTATGATGGGGGTGCGTGAACCGTCGGCCAATTCAGACTCGCACAACGACTGGCATAGCAACCTGGCGCGTGCTGCTGCCCGTGGGCCTCGGCACGGCGCTCTCGCTCATGGGCGATGCCACGCTATATGCGGTGCTGCCCACGCACACCGCCGACGCGGGCGTGATGGTGGCGAGCGTCGGCGTGTTGCTCAGCGCCAACCGCTGGATTCGGTTGGTGAGCAACGGGCTGGCGGGCCGTGCCTACGACCGCTGGCCGCGCCGCTGGCTCTTCGTTCCCGCGCTCTTTCTCGGCGCGATTTCCACGGCGCTCTACGCCTTCACGCAAGGATACTGGCCGCTGCTGGTCGGGCGGCTGTTATGGGGCATCGCGTGGTCGGGCATCTGGGTCGGCGGCACAACCATCCTGCTCGACGTCACTACCGACGCCGACCGTGGCCGCTGGACGGGACTCTATCAATTGGCGTTTTACGGCGGCGCCACGCTCGGCTCGGTGGCGGGCGGGATATTGACCGATACCGTGGGCTATCATTTCGCCGTCACGGCTGCCGCGTGCATCACGCTGCTCGGCGCGTTGATTGCGTTGCTGGGATTGCCAGAAACACGCCATGCAAGGGAGGAAGGCGCAAGGATGAAGGATGAACCGAGATCATTTCCGCTTTCATCCTTCAACCTTCATCCTTCCCTGTGGCCCCCCATTCTGTTGTACAGCGCCAACCGCTTCGTGCTCGCGGGTGTGATCAGCACAACGCTCGGGCTATGGTTGCAGCAACGTTGGGGAAGTACCGCCGTCGCCATCGCCACCCTCACCGGCACTTTGTTGGGGATCAGCACGGTCATCAGCATGGTCGCCGCGCCGCTCGCCGGCCGCTGGTCAGATCGGATGGCAAATCGCTGGCGTAGTGTGGTATGGGGGCTGTTGCCTGGCATTGTGGGCTTCGGCCTGCTGGCGGCTGGCGCACCGATGGCGATACTGCTCGGCGTGCCACTGGTGGCGGCAGCAGGCGGCAGCAGCCAGAGCCTCGCCACCACCCTGCTCGGCGATACGGCCACACCTGAAGCACGGGGCCGCGCCATCGGGTGGATGCACACCGCCGGCGATTTCGCCAGCGCCATTGCGCCGCTCATCGCATACGAAATGGCGGCGCGGGTGGGGCTGGCGCCGGTGTACGTGGCGTGCGCGGTGCTGCTGGGCGTGATGATGCTGTGGGCGGCGCAGCGTATGTAGAGACGTCGCAGGCAACGTCTCTACATACGACAACGAGCCTATAATGTGCGTACCATTGTCTTCATGTTCGAAACTCGAGTACGCTTGCTCTACTCCATCCTACTTCGTTGAGGTTTTGCTATGCGTCGAATCGTCGTCACACTCGGTCTGGTTACAACGTTGATGCTCGCGGCTTGCGCGGCGGACGGCCTAAGCACAAGCGAAACGCCGAGCGTTTCGCCGTCCGCTCCTACTGAAGACACGGCCAAACAAACGCAGTTTGTAGAGCTGGTCGCCACGGCTACCGCGCTGCACCTCACCGTCACCGCGCCGTCGGCTACGCCTGCGCCCTCAGCCACCCCGGCGCCGCGCACCGCCGCGCTCTCGGAGTTAGTGAATCAGGTGAGCGCTCGAGATAACACCGAAGTGGAATGGCAGACCGCGGCAGTCGGGCAGAGCATTGTGGCGGGCGGCGGCGTGCAAACCGGCCCCGAGGCCCGCGCGCGGCTCGATTTATCCGACGCCTCCATCCTCCGCCTGGGCGCGAACACCGAGTTCACACTCACCGACGTCTCGCCCGATGCGCCCGACGATACCGCTTCGTTTGTGCTCACCGTGGGGCAGGTGTGGATGTTCGTCGCAGAGACGCTGGGCGGCGGCTCGTTCGACGTCAACACGCCAGTGGGCGTGGCGAGTGTGCGCGGCTCCTGGATGGGCGTGGAGTATCACCCCGCCAACGGCCACATGATCATCACCTGTCTCGAAGGCGCGTGCACGTTGACCAACAACAACGGCGTGCAACGCGATGTGGCCGCCGGCCAGCAGGCGGGCATCAAGGGCGCGAACGACCCCACGCAACCGATTACGATTGACGCCTCACGCATGGCCGAGTGGCTGGCGTTGGTCCCTGAAGCGCAAGCGCTCTCCGCAATCTTCACGCCTGGCCCATTGCCCACGGCGACGATGACGTTCACCCCGGCGCCGTAACCGAAAGGAGTTGACATGCAGGCCTCACCCCAATCCAATCGAGTCGTTCTGTATACCGCGCTGATGGGGGCGCTGCTGATCGCGCTGCTCGCGGGCGTGCTCAACTGGGAAGCGCCGCAAGGATCAAAGGGCAAACGGCGCAGCGGTGTGGTGGAAAGCGCCGTCGTCAATGCGCCCGTCGTGGAGCGCGTGACCGTCGCCGCCCCGGCCTCCGGCTTCGCGCCGCAGACGCAATTGGGCCATCCCTCCGGCGACGGCTGGGAGCCGAGCATTGCAGCAGATCGCTTTGGCAATGTGTTCGTGCTGTACCCGCAGTACCTCGGCGTGCCCGGCTGCCCGACTTGCCCCAGCCCGACGATGATTCTGCAAGTCAGCAACGATCGCGGCCTGACGTGGGGCGAGCCGCGCCAAATCGCCACACCCGGCACCGGGCAGTGGGATGCGCAGATCGTCGTGGATCCGGTGGATGGCCGCACGCTGTATGCCTCATGGCTGCAAAACGGCAAGAGCGATACCGTCGTCGCCAAGTCCACCGACTACGGCGCGACGTGGAATGTCGTCGTGGCCGACAGCACAAACGCCGGAACTGATAAGCCAATCCTGGCCGTGCGCGGGCCGGATGTGTACGTCGTCTTCAATCACGCGCAGAAAATCTGGGCGGCGGCCTCACACGATGCGGGCGCGACCTTCGCGCAATATCAGATCAACCCGAACGGCAGGTTGGGCTGGGCGCTGGCCGGTGGGGGCGCCGTCACCCCGAACGGGAACGTGTTCTTTACTTGGGCGGGCTACGAGCGCAACGGGGGCGCGAAGGGGCCGGTGAATCTTTTTGTGAGCAAATCCACCGATGGCGGCGTGACGTGGGCGAACACCGTCCTCGATGTGAGCGGCGCGCCGCCACCATGTCCCGAGTTCAGTTGTGGATGGGCCTACCTCGGCGCGCAGATGGTGATGGCGTCTGACTCCGCCGGCACCCTGTACGCGCTGTGGAACGCCAGCGCGGCGGACAAAGCCCCCAATCGCCTTTACTTTGCGAAATCTACAAACGGCGGCGCAACCTGGTCACCACGGGCCGAAGTCTCCACCGCGCCCGCCGGCAAGCATCACAACTTCCCCGCCATCGTGGCCGGCGGGAATGGTGATGTCCGCATTTCGTGGATGGACACACGTGTGGGCAGCGGGCTGGATCGTTGGAACACCTACTACCGCAGCTCGACGAACGGCGGCGCAACGTGGTCGGCGGAGGTGGATGTTTCAACCTTCGTCGCTGGATACAGCTACGTCTTCGCCGATGGTTTCCGCTTCCCGTTTGGCGATTACTACGAGATGGATATTGACGACCAGGGCAACACGCAGGCCGTGTGGGGCGAGGGTTTCAGCTACGATACGCCCGGTCAAATTTGGTATTCGCGCGGGCGATAAACGAAGACCCCGTTGACGATTGTCAGCGGGGTCTTTTTGCTTCAATGGCTGCCCGCGCCTTGCGGCTGCGGTGAGTACACATCTGGGTTGTACGGCCCCTCCACCATCAGCACGCCGGCAGCGCCTTTGGTCACGCGATAGAGCGCGTGATCTACCAAAAGATACTGACCTGGTTCATTGAGCGTGAACTCAAAGGTCGCCATCGAACCTGGTGGGACGTACCAAGTCTCTTCGTTCGCCACGTACGTATCCGGCGCGCCGCTGAACACCTTGTCAAAAATCTCGCCGATGATGTGGAAGTTGGAGCCCACGTTTGGGCCACCGACGCCGAAGAACAACCGCACCTTCTCGCCCACGTTGGCGTGCAACGGATAGATATTTGTCAGCGCATCCATACGACCATTGAAGGTGAAGTACTCCGGCTGTTCGGCCAGAGCCTTATCACCGCTGAACGGTTGATGGCCTTTGTCGGCGAGCGTGCCGGCCGTGTACCACTCGCCCTGCACCACGTAAAACTCACGATCCACTTTGGGCAAGCCGCCCTTCGGTTCCACGACGATGCCGCCGTACATGCCTTGAGCCACGTGGTGCATCGGCGGCGCAAAGGCGCAGTGATAGATGTACGCGCCAGGGTTGAGGGCTTTGAACGTGAACGTCTTGCTTTCCCCTGGCGCCACGTTGGTCACGGCCGCGCCGCCGCCCGGGCCGTTGACGGCGTGCAGGTCAATGTTGTGGCCGATCTGGCTGTCAGCCGGGTTGACAAGCGTCAGTTTGATCGTGTCGCCTTCCATCACACGGATGAGCGGGCCGGGGACGGCGCCATCGAAAGTCCAGAAATTGTACGTCGTCCCATCGGCCAGTTCGGCGGTGACTTCTTTGATGGTCAATGTGACTTCGACCGTGGTGGGCGTGGTGCGGGTGATGGGCGGCGGTATACGGGCCGGGTCGAGCGCGACGGAAGCCGCCCCGGTGGTGTGAGCGGCCTCCAGTGGGGCCGCGCCGATCCGCTGGACAGCAACTTCCGATTGCTGACTCGCGGATTGCAGGGCGGCGACTTCGGGCCGCAGCGACGTGACTTGCCAGTAGCCCAAGCCACCGACGACCAGAGCGATGATCGCCAGCCCCCCAGCAATCCAATTCAGACGTTGAGTAGACACGCAGGCCTCCTTGTGGAACACCGGATGAAATGTGGCCCTGAGTATGACCGTGCGCGTCGGGCGATCACAGTGACAAACGTAACCCGATTGGGCGAAATAAGTCTGGGCTTGGCTCTCAGTTCAACGGGGGGATGCCGCGCAGTTTGTCGGGATTCAAAATACTGTACAGGCCGTGGATGCGCCCGTCGGCGAGGTCGAACCACATCACATCGTACGGCTGCCCGTTAGGATGATAGAGCACCAGCGAGCGTTGGCCATTGAGGGTGACGAACTGTGGGATGAGCGCCCGCGGCAGGGTTTTCATCAAGCCGAGCATAAAGCGCGCCACCTGCTCTGCGCCGTAGACCGGTTTGCGCGCCGCCGTCGCCTTGCCGCCGCCATCGCTCCAAGCTGTGATGTCTTCGGCAAACAGATTGAGCAGCGCCTTCAGGTCGCCGGTGACACAAGCCTGCATGAATTCGCTGATGAGGCGCTCCTGTTCCTCGGCTGAGGGCTTGAAACGGGGGCGACCGGTGCGCACTTTCCCTCGCGCGCGGCTGACCATCTGCCGGCAGTTGGCCTCGCTCGTCTCCACCATCTGCGCGATCTCGGAGTACTCGTAATCGAACACTTCTCGCAGTAAAAAGACGGCGCGCTCCAGCGGTGTAAGCGTCTCCAGCAATTTGAGAAAGGCGATGGAGAGCGACTCGGCCAGCGCGGCGTGGTCGGCGGGAGTATCCTCCATCACCGGCTCCGGCAGCCACGGGCCAATATAGGTCTCGCGTTGCACCCGCGCTGAGCGGAAATGATCAATGCACAAACGCGTGGTGATAGAGGCGAGATACGCTTTCGGATTCTGCACGCCGTCACCCAAGGTCCGCTGCCAGCGTAGGTAGGTCTCCTGCACCATATCCTCAGCCTCCGCCACACTCCCCAACATGCGATAGGCGATGGAGAACAACAACGAGCGATAGTGAGTGAACGTATCGAGCGTATTCATCTCCGCCAATTATAGAAGCGACGTAGAGACGCGCCGGTGGCGCGTCTCATCCTTTTATCCGTGTTGCCTCCGTTGAAGACCGTCAGCAGCCACCCACGTCAGCGCCACGGCCACCAACGTCAGCGGCAGCGTCTTCACCAAAAAGTGTTCGAGTGACCACGCGCTGGCAAGCACGTCATCATACAAATGATTGGCGAGATGGATGAAGCTGCCCAGCGCGACCACGCCGATGAAGAGCCGATGTTGCTGTGGCGCGCGCGCAGCCAGCAGCAACCCAAGGCCAAGTGGCAGCGTGAACGCGCCGATATCGCCCATGAAGTGGCGGTTGAACGGTGGGAAGTGACCGATGTTCTCAAAGAACCATTCCGGTGCGAACAGCAGCGCCAGCCCGGTGAAAACATACAGCACGCCGCTCGCCGCGACTGCGAGTTGCATGGCGCGTTCATGACGCAACATGCGCCGCCTCCGTGTTCTCACGGCCCTTTCGTCCGTACTTGTGCGCCAACCACTCGGCCCACGTCACCTTGCCCTGTCGATTCTCCGGGCAGGTGTTGAGGCCCTGCCGGAAGCCAGCCGCAGCCTTGCCCGGCAGCGGCAAATGAATGACCCAACGTCGCAGACCGCGTGCGGCCAACCATGCCGCAATGATGTCTTTTGACATGAGCACCTCCGGCCCGCCCATATCCGGCGCGCGGCCCACCGGCCCGGCCGCGACGCACTCGGCGAGCGCCTCGGCCACCTCGCCCGAATCGACGAGTTGAAACTGCAAATCTTTTGGCAATAAAGCGAACGGCCAGCGTTGCACCAACTGCAAAACGCCGTCGAGCAATTCGTGAAACTGCGTGGCGCGCAGAATCGTGTACGGCACGCCCGCGCGTTCAATCACGCGCTCCACGTCGAGCTTGACGCGATAATATGGGTAGGTCGGGATGCGGTCAATGCCGACGATGGAGATATAGGCGAAATGCTGAACGCCGGCAGCCCGCGCGGCGTCGAGCAAGCGACGCGTGCCATCAACATCCACTTCCCTTGAGCGCCGCAGCGGGCTGGAGGCGCAATGTACGACAATGGGTGTGCCGGCAAGAGCGGCTGGCACACCTTGGCCGGTTTCCAATTCGGCTTGCGCCCACTCGACGCCATCAGCCAAGGTCGCCGAGCGCGGCTTCCGTCTCATCACCCTCACCTCGTAGCCGCGCGACGATAGGCGCGTTGGAGAAGCGCTTCGCTCTTCTCTAGCATTGGCTTCGCCAATGCCACGCGCCGACAATCGCTCTTTTAGTTGCCGGCCCAATACCCCGGTTCCGCCGGTGATCAAAACTCGAGTCATCTCTGCCTCTCTTTCCATACACGAGACGAATTGTACGGCGCATTTGTGACAGGGAGGCGTGGCGTATAATGGGCGCATGCTCGATCTGAAAGTCCCCAACGTCAACGAGCGCGACCGTGTCCCGGAGGAGGCCATTCGGGCGGTGGTCGATCACATCGCCCGTAATTTCGACCCGGACAAAATCATCCTCTTCGGCTCGTATGGCTACGGCGACCCCAAGCCGTGGAGCGACGTGGATTTGCTGGTGGTGATGGATACAGATACACTGGAGGGGGAAATGCCGCTCATGTTGGCAATTTATCGTTCATTGTCTCCGCTACCCTTTGGCATGGATATTTTGGTGCGCTCACAGGCCACAATTGATTATCGAATACCGCTGGGCGACTGGTTCCTGAAAGAAATCACCGAGCTAGGCAAAGTCATGTATGAACGTCGTCATCGCTGAGTGGGTTGCCAAGGCCGATGGCGATCACGAGGCGGCTCGTGAACTGTTGGCCT
>JBQTJD010000129.1:0-1772 GCA_052387475.1 Anaerolineales bacterium
TCGTTGCCAGAATCGGCATAATAATGCCGCTGACCGAGCGGTTGGCCGGGGTGCGCGCAAAGGATGTCTGGTTATAGCTCATTGAGGAAGTTGAGCAGGCTGTCGCCAGGCCGATATCGTCCTGGTGGGGTTTTAACCGGACGGGTTTTGGCAAGGATTTCCTCTTTTAAGGCGAACGGCAGGAGATAGTTTACCAAGTTGGTCTTGTCTTGAATCCCTGCAAAATGGGAAACTTGGAGTTTCTCATTTGAACCTCAGGGGGAGCGGCCATGGAAGGCACTCTCGATAGTTCGGACCGATTGATTGTCGTGGCAGCCAAGGCCCTGACGGGGCATAAGCGGCGGCTGTTCATTGCGGAAGTGACCCTCACCTTGTGCGCGGGCAATTGCCGGTGCTCCGAAGAGCGTTTCGGCTGGGGGCGGGCGACGGCGGAACAAGGACTGCGCGAACGAGCTTCGGGGGTGCGTTGTCTGGAAAACTTCAGCGCGCGGCGTCGCCCAAGCTGGGAAGAGCGGCATCCGCAATTGGCCGCGGACATCCAGGCCATCGTGGAGCCCAAGACGCAGGCGGATCCGGAGTTGAAGTCGTCACGGCGCTACACCAATCTGTCAGCGGGCGAGGTGCGGCAAGCGCTAATCGACCACAAGGGTTATCGGCAGCAAGACGTTCCTGCGGAACGGACCATGCGGAACATCCTCAACCGGATGAACTATCGGTTGAAGCGGATTCAGAAGGGCAAGCCGCTCAGGAAAGTTCCGCTGACCGACGCCATCTTCGCGAACGTTGCCACGGTACAAGCCGAAGCGCGTGGCGATCCGGAGAGCTTGGAAATCTCCATGGATACCAAGGCGAAAGTGGCGTTAGGCGACTATTCGCGTGGGGGAAAAAACCCGGACCAATGCGGCGGGTGAAGTGACGAAAGGCTGGGACCACGATCCGCCAGCGAAGACGAAGCTAACGCCCTTGGGAATTCTGGTTCTGGCGACAGGTGCCTTGACGCTGATCTTCGGTTCGCGTGAGACGAGCGACTTTTGGGCGGATGGGCTGAAGCTGTGGTGGCAGATGATGCGTGCGCGCTATACGCAGGTGCGCCGGCTGGTGATCTATCTGGACAACGGCCCGAATAACTCTGGGACGCGCACGCAGTTTCTCAAGCGGCTGATTGAGTTCGCGGACTGGTCTGGGCTGACGCTACGACTGGTGTATTATCCGCCGTACCACAGCAAGTACAACCCGATCGAGCGTTGCTGGTCGGCGTTGGAAAAGAAGTGGAATGGGGTGCTGCTGACGTGCCTAAAGATCGTGCTGCAATGCGCCTTGCGCATGTTCTGGAAGGGCGCGCACCCCACGATCAAGCGGCTGTGGGGCGACTACCCTGATGGAGTCCGCGTAACCGGTCGCGCCAAGAACGAACTCGAATCAAGGCTGGAGCGCTCGCCCACCCTCCGAAAATACGACATTACCATACGCCCACGGCAGGTAAGTTAACTCCTGCCGCTCGCCTAAGCACTTCCTCTTCCCCGTTTCCGAGTTTTATGGCAGACTACGGTCGTCATGGACGACCGGCCACAACTCCTGAAGCGCATTGCTGAGCTTGAGGCGGAAAATGCGGAGCTGCGCCAGCGCGTGAAGCAATTGGAACACCAGGTGCAGCAGTTCCTGCAACGGCGCAAGCGCACTCGTGGTCACGCGGAACGCAAGGCGGGCACGTCCAAGGATCGCCGCAGGAAGAAACATCGCCAGCATCCGGGCTTCTTTCGGCCCGAGCCGCC
>JBQTJD010000130.1:0-3162 GCA_052387475.1 Anaerolineales bacterium
CCAACGCAATTTGCGCGAGGCCGTTCAACCATTCGGGCATGATGAAGGCGAGGACAATGCCGAGCACAACGGCGCAGGCCAAGAAGAACTGAGTCTGAAACTCCGGGTCTTTGTACGCGGTGAGGACATAGGGGTAGTACGGGAACACCGCCGCCACGCTCAATCCCGCGCACACCAGCAACGCCCACCCCAAAATCGAGTCAGGCCAAATGGCGAAGATAATGCGGCGCGACGGTGAGCGCATTTGGGCGGACGCGAGCGCGAACAGCAGCGCGAGGCAAGCGGCGGGGATAAGGAAACTCAGCCGATTGAAGGCCACCTCGCCCAGTTGCACGCTCGGCAAAAACGTCACCCACTCAGAAAGTTCGTACGCGTTGAGCTGCAGCGCGGCAGCGGGCAATGCGAGCCACGGCATCCAGTAGCCGAGCAGCACGGCGAGGAGGGCTGAATTGCGGAGGCTCATTTGGGATGTGGCAAGTGGCGAGTGGCAAGTGAGGGTAGAGCGCCCGTGCCACTCGCCACCTGTCACCCAAAACTCATTGCGGCATCAAATCATCCAGCACACCCTGAATCTCTTTTTCCTCCGCCCCTTGCGTAGTGAAGTAGTCGGTCATGAACGATGAACGGCGCAGGCGCACGGCCATCGGCGCGACGGCGCGCACGTCGGTGATGGTCGCTTCGATGCGGCTATCGGCGGCGGCCAGCGCGCGCGCGGCCTCGAAGAGAGTGATCTCGGCGCGCAGCGAATCCACATCCAACTTCCGCACCATCTCCAGCCCGGCGTGCTCGGCCTCGTGGGCGAGCGTCACTTTTGGCAGCAGGTTGCGGGCGGATTGAATCTCATCGCGCATCGTGATCGTCTCGGCGGCGTACGAAGCAGACATCACGCGTGCATTAGTGAAGTAGGCCCGCGTGCGACGATAGGCCTCGAGCCGGTCGGTTTGATCCTCGAGGCCGTGCACGATCAGCCGCAGGCCGAAGCGATCCATGATCTGCGGGCGCAGCCGGCCCTCCTCCGGGTTCATCGAGCCGAGGAGGACGAAGCGCGAACGATAGGTGGCCGAGAGCGGGCCGCGCCGCACCGTGTAGATGCCCTGTGCCGAGGCGTCGAGGATCGCGTCCACAATCTCATCCGGCAGCAGATTCACTTCATCAATGTATAAAAGATTCTGATCGGCACGGGCCAGGATGCCGGGGCGGATTTGCATACGGCGATGCGCGGCGGCGGCCTCATCCAGCCCGCCGACCACATCTTCGATGCGGGCGTTGAGCGGCAACTCCACCAGCTTCACGGGATCGAGATAGGTGAGCGGCTGGCCTTCACCGTACTTCTTGGCGCAGTCCGGACAGACAGCGTCAATGCCGCCGGTCTCAATGTCTTCGGGCAGGCAACCATATTGGCACAGCGAGCGGTTGACGAACGGGAGCAGATCGGCGAGGGAGCGGACGGCGGTGGTCTTGCCAGTGCCGCGCGGCCCGACGAGCAGCACGCCGCTGATGGCCGGGTTGATCAGAGCCAGCAACAGAGCAGTCTTCATCTCCCGCTGGCCGACGAGCGCGAGGAATGGGAAGCGCAAGTCCTCGGCTAGGCCACGATCGCCAGGCGTGACAGAGTCAAGAAAACGCTTGCCGGAGACTTGCTCGACGAGTTGTTGCAGTGATGAAAGTGGTTCAGGCATTGTGTGAGCAGGGGAGCAGGGTGCGATGGAGCAGTGGAGCAGTGGAGACTTCCCCCTGCTTCCTGCACCTTTGCTCCCCTGCCGTTGTTACGTTTGTGTCTTTTGCCGTTGAGCTAAACGATATGCCTGCCGCGCTTTGGCCGCCTCCCATTGTTTGCGTTCGTCGTCGGTCTCGAGCAGCAGCGGCGCGACCGGGACCGGATTGCCGCGCTCATCCAGCGCGACGTAGACGAAGTAGGCGGTATTGGTGTGCGTGGTCTCGCCGGTGAGCAGATTTTGTGCCGAGACTTCGATCTGTGTCTCAATCGACGTGCGGCCCACATACGTCAGTTCAGCGTTGAGGGTGACCAGGTCGCCCACCTGAATCGGTTCTTTGAACAGCACCTGATCCACCGCCACGGTGACGACGGGCCGCTGGCCATGACGCATCGCCGCCGACGCTCCGGCTTCATCCATTAACTTCATGATGTTGCCGCCATGCACGTTGCCGAGCAAGTTGGCGTCGGCGGGCTGCATGAGCAATGAGAGTGTAATGCGTGAGGCGCTAACGGGTTTGGCTTCCATAGCAGATGACAGATCGCTGACAGCCGATAGTTTAGCGCATGTGCTGTCTATCAGCCATTTGCCAGCGGCAATTTGCTAATCGAGGTCTTTGGCGTTGGGGTCGGCATCAAGCGTGTGCAGGCGCTCGGGCATTTCTTCGAGCACGTCGATGGTGTCGTGATTGAGTTCGGCCATCAACGGCGGCAGCGGCGCGTGAGTGGGCAGCACGATTTTGACCGCCGGCTGGGTGGGCACGGCGCGGTGCGGTTGCACATGATCCCAGGCGCGTTTGGCGAGTACGCGCATGTCTTTGCTCAACATACCGACATACACGCCGCTCACCGAATATACGCCCATGTCTGGCTCGACCCAGCCTATCCACTCACCCAGTTCGTTGTAAAGAAAGTTGTCGATCAACATGCCAGCCCATTGGCCGCGAGAGGTATAGAGTGGAGTGGACGCCATACTCGTGATTATAGACATGCGCTTGTGCAAATGCAGTAAAAGAGAGTTTGAGTCAGTTGGTTAATGGCACGTAAGAAGCGCTGGACTACGACCTCAACCGGTAACGAGTGCAGCATAAAGGTCGAGCAATTGCCGCGCCGATTTCTCCCACGTGAACTGCGCGGCGCGGAGGTGGCCCTTGCGGATGAGTTCAGCGCGAAGCGTCTCATCCGTAGCAGCCCGATAAAGGGCGTTGGTGAGGGCAGGGACATCGATGGGGGAAACAAGCAATGCAGCATCGCCGGCCACCTCGGGCAGGCACGATGCGGTGGAGATGACGACGGGCGTGCCGCAGGCCATCGCTTCCAGCAGCGGCAACCCAAAGCCCTCGTACAGTGATGGATACGCCAGCACACGCGCCGTCGAGTACAGCGCGGGCAGATCGACATCTTCGACGAAGCCGGGAAATATCACGCGCTCTGTCAGCTTCAAGCGT
>JBQTJD010000131.1:0-5929 GCA_052387475.1 Anaerolineales bacterium
GGAAGTGGCCAACTCCATTCTAGGCAGCCGTGAGGCCGTGACCGACACCGTAATCAGTCAGGGACTGATTACGCTTTCACTTGCTCAGCCAGTTCATCAGGCACTCAACCCGAACATCTGGTCGTAATCAGTCAATGACTCTTCCAACCCTCGATAGAGGATACTGAAAGTTAGCACGTGCGTTACTCAGTCCTTTCCAATTGGGTCTTCAAAGCCAACGATCCTATATAGGATACTGAAACCTCGTCACCGACGCTGCTGGGCGAGAACTCCACCGGCGTGCTTACGCTCGAAGTCTTCGGCCAAGATGATTTCCAAGCTTCGATGACGGCCTTGCACAATAGTCTGAAAAGAATCAGCTAACCGCGAAGACGCTGGCGAACTCGTTCGCACGCGCGCGAAGCGCTTCGCGAAGTCTTGGCGTTCTTCGCGCCTTCGCGGTTCACACTCGATGTCCAAACGACTCACCTTCATCCTCGGCGGAGCGCGCAGCGGCAAAAGCGCCTACGCCCAAACGCTCGCCGCCGAGCGCGGGCAACGCGTGCTGTACGTCGCCACCGCGCAGCCCGGCGATGACGACATGGTCAGCCGCATCGCCGCCCACCGCGCCGAGCGGCCTGCGCACTGGCAGACCCTCGAAGCCCCCCTCGGCGTTGGGCCGGCCATTCACAATCACGTTTCACGTTTTACGCCTACCGATGCGGGCAGGGTCATCATCGTTGATTGCCTCACCCTCCTGGCCAGCAACATCATCGTGCCGTTGCCCGAGCCGGTGACCGAGGCTGACGCGACCGCCGCACTCGACCGCGAGATTGACGGGCTGCTGGCCGCGTACCATGAGAGCGAGGCCGAGTGGATTGTGATCTCAAATGAAGTCGGGTTGGGGATCGTGCCGGCGTACGCATTGGGGCGCGTGTACCGCGATGCGCTGGGCCGGGCCAATCAGCGGCTGGCGGCTGCGGCGGATGAGGTGCTGTTCATGGTCGCCGGGCTGCCGATGCGCGTGAAGGGTTGAGCGTGCGGCGATCCGTTGGGCTTTCCAGCCACGGAACAGCCGGATAAACTGAGCGGGCTTGCCACCGTAACTCTGTGTCTATCCAGCGCGTAATCCGTTCACCATGAAACAGTCAACCGCATGTCGCAACCCACCTCCAAAACCAATTGGCGGCTGACCGCCAGCCGCATTGGACTGATCATCGTCCTCGTCGGCTTGACGGTGCTGTTTTACTTGATCCGTGATCAGGTCGAAACGCTACGCCGCTTTGGCTACCCCGGCATCTTCCTCATCAACCTCATCGCCAGCGGCTCCATCGTGCTGCCCATCCCGGCCCTGCCGTTCGTGTTTGCGATGGGGGCCGCGCGGGAAATCTACAGCGTGTTTTGGATTGGGATTGCGGCCGGCCTCGGCTCCACCTTCGGTGAGCTTTCGGGCTATGGCGCGGGCTTCAGCGGCCAGACGCTGGTCGAGAACATGCCGCTCTATCAGCGCTTCCACCGTTGGACCGAGCGCTACGGCGTGTGGACGATCATCGTGCTGGCCATCATCCCCAATCCTTTTTTCGATATGGCCGGCATCGCCGCCGGCACGCTCAAGCTGCCGCTGTGGAAATTCTTTCTGGCCACCCTCATCGGCAAGTTCATCAAAATGTGGGTTGTCGCTTTCGCGGGGGCCAACTCCATCGGGTGGATTGCGCGATGGATGGGGTTGTGAGAAAGCTGTCATTCCGAGCCGCGTTTGTTGCGGCGAGGAATCTCTGCTTCGGGCCAGAGATTCCGCATTCTGCGAACGACGCTTCGCTCGGAATGACAACTTCCAACTGTGCAAGTCCTATCGTTATAACTTCAAGATCCCCATCTCCACCAGCGCCTGCCACACAATGCCCAACCCGGCCACGGTGATAAAAACGGCGCTGGCGGCGGAGGCCAGGTACATGAACCGGCCCGTCAACGGCACGCGCTCGAAAAATTTGCGGGCGTACACCAGCAACAGACCAATGCCCGTCAACGTGGCGGCCAGCCCGATGCTAAATACGATAACCAGCACAATGCCCAGGCCTACCTGCCCCAGCGCCACAGTCGCAAGCAACAACACAAGAGCTGAGGGGCACGGCAACAGACCGCCCGAGATACCCAGCGCCAGCAAGCTGCGCCACGTCGCCGGTTGACCATCGATGTCGGGCGGCATGTGCGAGTGGACGTGCCCACCGCCGTGATGGTCATCACTGTCGTGATGATGCCCGCCTTCCCCGTGTTCGTGGTCGTGCTGCTCCAGGTGGGCGAGTTGTGCAGGCGCGATCTCGCCGCCATGGCTATGCCCACCCTCGCCATGCATGTGGTCGTGATGGTCATCACCACGGTGATGATGCTCGTCGCTGTGACTGTGCCCGTTCACAGCGTGAGTGTGTTCAGGCGAATGATCGCCGCGGTGGCTGTGCCCACCCGCCTGGTGCGTGTGCTCGTGTTGAGCTGCGCCGGCGACCGCCATCACGGGCGCATGTTCATGCTCATGCTGAGCGTGCTCATGCTGAGCGTGCCCACCGCCGCCGTGGCTGTGACCGTGCCCCTTCCCCAGGAACCCCCGGATGCGCTCGATGAACATGTTGATCCCCAGCCCAACCACGAATACGCCGGAGATGAGGCCGAGCCATGGGAACAGGGTTTCGGGCAGAATGTATTGCGAGGCAAAGAGCGTGATGAGGCCGAGCGCAAACACACCCGCCGTATGTGTGATCGTCGTCGTCAGACCGAGGTAGACCGCGTGCATGGCCGTGCCTCGGGCGCCCACCAGGTAAGCGGCAACGATGGTCTTGCCGTGGCCGGGCGTCATGGCGTGCGCGGCGCCCCACACCAGGGCCACGGTCAACGTCACCAGCACACTCCACGGCGTGAGGTCTTGCAGCGTGATCAGCCTCATGAACTGGTCTTCGGTCACGCCGCCGATGACGGTGTTACCTTGCGGTTCGGCCGCCGGCGCAACCGTTTCGGCCTGCGCGCCGGGCGGCAGCAGCGTGAGGCTGAGGCTGCGCTGATCAAGCGGCGTGCTCAACAGGTCTTCGGGATAAGCGCGGAGTTTGTCGCTCACGCTCGTCGTGACAAAGTCGCCCTGGAGCGCCACACCCTCGGCCTGCACCACAATCTCGCGCCAGCCGAGGCGATCACTATAGGCGTTGTTGACGACTTCCAACTGAACAGTATCCGTCGCCGCCGCAAGTGGGGCGCTGAAGCCGCAGGTGAGCCGTAACGTTAGCAGGCCACCGCTGCCCGCCGGAAACTCAATCGCCGAGGAGTTCACCGCCAGCGCCAGCGGCTGACCGTTCGCGGTCAGGGCGATTTGGCCGCTGATGGTTTGGCACTGCGCTTCGTGATACGGCGCGGTCTCGGCCGGATCGGGCTGGCTGTTACCGTTGGCGTCAATCACCGCGATCTGTTGCAGTGCGGGGATCTCGGCCATATCCAGCACATACTCAATCACCACCGCGTCACGCCTCACTGTCAGCCCGACGTAATGGTTAATGGTGAAGTTGCTCAGCGGATGGGCCAGGGCGGTCGAGACAAAGCTCAACGCGAAACCGACACTCAACACCAACGACAAGCTTCGACTCAATTTCATGAACAGGCCTTCAACACCTTTATTTTAGTGGGCACTCGCCGCCATAGAAACAGGCGTACAGTGCGCCGGCGAAAAATTGATGGCCGATGGGGGTGAAATGTCCAACGCCAGACTTGAAATACAGGCCCTGTATATCTTCTACGCTTAAGCCGGAGGCTTGCATGTATTCGCCCATTGGCAAAAAAGCGATGCCGTTGTCAGCAGCGAACTGCGCCAATTCACGCTCCGGCTTCAACAAATCGTACCGGCCTATTTCTGTTGACCAGTGCTGGCCCGAGTTTTGTGTGTAGAACTGTTCCGGGAAATAAGGAATGGTCACCAGCCGCAGTGTGATGCCTTGCTGCGCCAGGTAGGTTTTGTATTGCTTGAGCAAACCGGTCGTAATTGTGCGCGCCTGTTCGGCCTGCGGGTTATCGTCGCGCTCAAAGGCAAAGCTGCTGGCCCCAAACGGCTCGGCGTCTGAGGCTCTAGCGACGTTGGCTGGATACATAGGCACCCGCTGGGGTTGCCGGCGCAAATTGCGCCACCCATCATCCAGTAAGCGCAGGGTGAAGAGCTGGCTTTGGAGCGACAAGATCGGGCTGAGTGGCTCGTACCCCGTAATTGACGCATGCCAGAGTTTATCGGCCTGCAAGACATTACCCGGGTGGAGATTAACGACCCCGTTCTCGTCAGCCACATAGAAAGCGAGGTTGGCCTCCGGCGAGGTGGTCGTCTGAATGTCGTTGGCGAGGTGAAACGCGATCACAACTTCATTTGGCTTCAGAGGGCCAACGGTGAACGGGTATAGAATCATTTCGGCATAGGTCAGGCCATAATCCGGATAACCCAGCGCCATGACGGTGTAGGCCTCGTCATTGATCAATTCCTCCAACAGGACACCCATGTGTTGTTCGTGATTTACCTGCAGGGCCTGGACATGGGAGTTGCCGGTCAGCACAATTTTGGTGACCTCCGGATCCAAGTTGAACTCCGGGTAATACCAGCCATATCGGTTGGTAGGGCCATCGGCGAAACCCTCCTGAATCTGGTAGATGCGCCCATGTGACACGAATTGTCCGGCGAGATTGACCAGCGGCAAGACCCGGAGCGCCGCCGCAACCTGGAGCGCCACTTCAACGATCACCCATAAGCCAATTAGCGCCAACACCGCTTTGCGCCAGCCCTGCATTCTTACGGCTGGCTCAGGTCGTGCGAGTAGCAGGACCGCTCCAATAATCAGGACCAACACGAGGATGGCGGTGGCTAAGAGCGGGAAAGACAGCCACGTCTCCCACTCCAGAATCGTAAAAATGATGACTCCACAGACGCCCACCGCCGCCAGACCGGCCCAGGTGTTTCGCTGGAGATAGGCAATGCTGTTCTTCACCCAGGTAATGCTGTCACGCGGCGCAATCAGCGCCCACCAGCCCGCAAAGCCGGCGGCATACAACAAGATGAAAAGAAAGTAAGGGATGGAATACAGACCCAAAATCGGGCCGGGATAGCCGGAGTACGTCAGCAAATCGACCAGCCCCGCCGTCCACAGCATCACGGCCATCACCAGCGGGATAATGTATTCGCCCTGGCTCAGTTTGTGTTCCAGTTTCTCTTCGAGATGAAAGGGATCGTAAGGTTTTTCCATGATCTTCATCGTCAGTTCTCTTTAGATACTTGCAACCAGGTAAACACCCACCAAAGCAATGAGCACCCCGGAGTAACGCAACACCTGGGCGCCACGCGGGCTGCGCAATGCGATGTATCCCAGCAAGGCGCCAATGACGTGCAGGCCAGCGGTTGCCACCATGAACCCCAGCACATAGGCAATCACATCAATGATCGTGCGCGCGCCGTGGAGTTCAGCGCCATGGGCGTGGCCGTGAAAGACGGAGAACAACGCCACGAGGCCAACTGCCAACGCTTCGGGCACACGCCGGTTGGAAAGAAGCGAAGCCCCCAGCAGGATGACGGAGGCGGCGATGCCATATTCCACATAGGGCAAAGGCACGTTCAAGTAGCCCAATACGCCGCTCACCGCCATCACGGTAACAAAGGTGGCTGGCACGCTCCAAATGGCCCGCCCGCCAATCTGGGCGCTCAGCAAGCCAACGGTAATCATGGCCAGCAGGTGATCGAAACCCAACAAGGGGTGTAGAAAGCCATCGATCGCCGTGCCGGTCGGGCTAATATGCGCCAGCGTCGTCGCCAGCAAGCCTATCCAAAACATCATCGCGCTCATACTTGTTCTCCATTTTGGTGCGCTACTGGCTTCTGCGTGGCCAGGGCATGCTGCAAGTGCTCAACCAGAAATTGCACATTCGGTTCAATCATCATTTGCAA
>JBQTJD010000132.1:0-6186 GCA_052387475.1 Anaerolineales bacterium
TGGTTACGCGACGGCGCCGTCCACACCGCTAAAGCCCGCGCCGCTTGGCTTAGTGGTGATTGGCCGGCGCTCTGTGCCCAGCGCGCCGCCCTCCCTCTCGCCGTCTGACAACTCGTGCGTGCACACGCTCAATCCGTTATTTTGTTTTCGCCTCCGACTTGCGGCATAATGGCCGCGCCGTGAAAGAGCAAATCCTCCATCTCGACCCGCACGATGATTACGTCTCGGCGCGGGACAAAATGGGCTGGGTGCAGACGCAACGGGTGTTGCTGGTCTGGCCGCAGCGCGCGCCCAGCAACGGCACGCCGCCCCTGCAACGCCGTCTGGATTTGGTGCTGCTGCATCGTCACGCCCACCGGCTTGGTGCGCAGTTGGCGCTGGTGACGCGCGATGAGGCCGTGCGCGACAACGCCGCCGAACTGGGCCTGCCGGTCTTCGAGTCGGTGGAGGCTACCCGCACAATGCGCTGGCGGGCTCGCGTGCCGCGCATCCGGCCCACGCGCCGCAACCGCCGACCCGATACCGCCCCTATCCGCGAGTGGATGCGCACGGAGCGAACGCCCACCCTGCGTTCACTGCCCAACGGCGTGGTGTTCGGCCTCCGCCTGATCGTTTTTCTCATCGGGCTGCTCGCACTCTTCGGCTTGTTGTACACGCTCGTCCCCTCGGCCTCCATCGCCCTCACCCTCGCGCCACAACCCATCGCGACAACGGTTGAGGTCATCGCAGACCCGGCAATCTCTACTCTTCAGGCATCGGTCATCCCGGCGCGGCGCGTGCGGGTGGAGGTGCAGAATACGCAACTGTTGCCGACGACGGGCAGCGTGGAGGTGCCTGGCGAGCGCGCGGCGGGGACAGTGATCTTCAACAACATCGCCGGCACGGCCGCCCTCATCCCACAAGGCACAAGCGTACGCACCGGAAACACGAATGCACGCTTCACGACTCAGCAGGCCGTGAACATTGAGGGCCGCATCGGCGCAACCGTACAGGTCGAGATTCAGGCGGTCGATAAGGGTCTCACTGGTAACGTGCCGGCGAACGCCATCAACACCATCGATGGCCCGCTCGGCACGCAATTGGCGGTGGTGAACGCGCAGCCCACGACCGGCGGCAACGTCGAGCGCCGCGCCGCCGTCACTGCGGCTGACCGCGAAGCGTTGCAGACGAAAACGCTCACGCAACTGCAACAGTCTTCCCTCGCCGCAATCGAGGCGCAATTACAGCCGGGTGAGTTTGTCGTCAGCGAAACGGTGACGGTGACCCAAGTGCTGGCCGAGGATTTCGACCCGGCCCTCGGCGAGGCGAGTGACACGATCAGCCTGACGTTGCGGATCGCGGCGACGGGGACGGCTGTGAGTGAAGCCCAGGTGCGCGCGGTGGCCGTTACCGCGTTGGAGGCGTCTCTGCCGTCGGGCGCGGCCCTCGTCGCCGATACGGTGCGCGTCACCCGCAGCCCGGCATTCAGCGTGGATGAAGCAGGACGCATTCGATTCACGGTGAACGCCGAGGCCAGCGCGTTGCCGGCCATCGACCGCGAACGGGTGCGCGCGGCTGTCAGTGGGCTATCGCTCACCGAAGCTGCGACCCGCCTGCAAAGCACCCTGCCCCTTGCCGCGCCGCCCGAAATCGTGTTGCGGCCGGCGTGGTTGGCGCAGTGGTATGCGGTACTGCCGTGGCTGCCGCTGCGGATTGATCTGACCGTGCGGTAAGCGAGTGCGATATCTTGCGATTGATCCGGGCGACAAGCATCTGGGCGTAGCGGTCTCCGATCCGCTCGGCCTCATCGCGCGGCCACTCGCTACCCTCGCACACGAGTCGCGGCTGAGTGATGTTGAGCGTATACTCGCGCTGGCAAGGGAACAGCGCGTGGAAAGTTTGATCGTCGGTGTGCCGCTCGGCGCAGAGGACGAAGCCGGCCCGCAGGCTCGCAAAGCGCTACGGCTGGTGGAGGCGTTGCGCGCGCAAACCCCGCTCCCCGTAATCGTGCCTGATGAGAGCTTTTCATCTCAGACGGCGCAAACGATCATGCTGGAAGCCGGCAAGCGACGGCGCGCGCGCCGCGCGCCGAAGGCGCGTGGTAGAAGCGCTCCGCGCTTCTATAGCGCGGCCCTGCCGCGCCGTGAGCAGGAACACGCCGTAGCCGCTGCCGCGATTTTGCAGAGTTACCTCGATGCGCATTCGCCAGAAACGCCAACGGACTGACCGCTGGGCCGTGATCGTCATCGCGCTGGCAGCCGTGAGTGCGTGCGTAATCGGCGGTGGGTTCTTGTTTGCGCGCTTCAGCCAGGTGGGCACAGCCGCCGAAAGCGATAACCCCGTCCAACAACTGGCGCTGGCCGCTTACCTCGCGCTCAACGCCGACGACTTGAACAAGCCCGCCGGCGAGGATGCCACGCCCATCAACTTCACGGTCGTGCTGGGCGAAACCGCCGAGGCCGTGGCCGAGCGCTTGGCCGAGATGCAGTTGGTGAGCGAGGCCCGCTTGCTCACTTTTTACATGCGCTACAACGGGCTGGATCAATCCATCGAGGCCGGCGACTTTATTTTGCGGCGCACGATGACGATCCCGCAAATTGCGAAGACCCTCACCGATGCCAGCGCGCGCGAAGTCGTCGTGCGGATTACCGAGGGCTGGCGGCGCGAGCAGATCGCGGCCTCACTGGTGGAGAATCCCGCGCTCACTCTCACCGCTGAGGAATGGCTGACGGCCACCGGCCCCAACGCGCGGCCCGGCGCATTCAACTTCTACGCCGACCTGCCGTCCGGCGTGTCGCTCGAGGGCTTTCTGTATCCCGACACTTATCTCGTCCGCCCCGGCGCGAGCGCCATTGATGTGTTGGATAAGATGTTGGCCGCCTTCGATAAGCAGGTGACGCCGGAGTTGCGCGCCGGCCTCGCCAATCGCAACATCAGCCTGTATCAAGCCGTCATCCTCGCCTCGCTCATCGAGCGCGAGGCGGTGCTTGACGACGAGCGGCCCGTCATCGCCTCGGTGATGTACAACCGACTTACCATCGGTCAGCCGCTACAAATTGACGCCGCGCTGCAATACGCGCTGGCCACACCCGAGAATTGGTGGCCGCCGGTGATCGGCATTGATCTGCTTTCAATCAACAGTCCGTACAACACCTACCGTTTCACGGGCCTGCCCCCGGCGCCGATCTCGAATGTGCGCGCCGCCTCGTTGCAAGCTGTCGCCAATCCCGCACAGACCACGTTTTACTACTACCGCGCCACCTGTGATGGCAGCGGCCGGCACAACTTCTCGCAGACATACGATGAACATGTGGCAAAAGCCTGCCCGTAAGCGAGTAAACGGTGAACAGTGAACAGTAAACAGTTTCCAGTCTGCCTCTGGACGCTCACCGTTCACTGTTTACTGCTCACTGCCTGCGCGGTCACGCGACCCGTCGTGAAAGTCGGCCTCGTCGCGCCGTTTGAGGGGCGCTATCGCGAGATCGGTTATGAAGTGATTTATGCGGCGCGGCTGGCGGTGCGCGAGGCAAACGCGGCTGGCGGGGTGGCCGGTTACTCGATTGAACTACTCGCGCTCGATGATGCGGGCGATCCGGAGATGGCGGTTGAGCAGGCGCGCAAGCTCGCCACTGATCCGCAAGTGGTGGGTGTGGTCGGGCATTGGCGCGCGGAGACGACGGAAGCCGCCGCCGCCATTTACGAATCGGATGGCATTCCATTGCTGGCGACCGGCCTCATCGGCGAGTTGCCGCCCTCCGTGTTTCGTATCTCAACCCCGGCTTCGGCATGCCCGACCACATGCTTTGAGTCGGTCGAGGACATCAAGCTGAGCGAGTACGGCAAGGTGTATGTGGCTGCACCCTCCTTGAGTGTTCCCGCCCCCCTCCCCATCGACTCTGCCGATCCCACGTTTGCCGACCGTTACCGCTCAGTCTCCAACGGCGTCGAGCCGCGCTTCAACGCGGTGCTCGCTTTCGACGCGGCGCGGCTGCTGCTCGATGCGATTGCGCGTGACATCGGGGCAAACAAAACAGCGACGCGTGAGGGCGTCGCCCTCGCATTGGCACAATCAGACTTTGAGGGGCTGAGCGGGGCGATTCGTTTCGGCGCTGAACGCGACCGTGAAGGGGCAAGCCGTTGGACTTATCTGTGGAACGGCAACGCGCTCGTGAAGCCGTGATGCGGGCCGCACAGTAGTGCGGATAGCCTCAAGCCTCTTCAAAAATTGATCTCATAGTTTCGCACACACCTGACTGGCTACGCGCACCTGTTACCCTTTCAACACTTTGTAAAACAGCGGCAGCGGCTTCACACGTTTCGAACTGATTTTGTGCGCTGCCAACACGCGCGTCTTCGCTACGGCGAGCTTCTCCGCGTCGTTGGCGTGAACGGTGAACAGCGGCTCGCCTTTCTTTACGCGGTCACCGACTTTGCGGTGAATGACGAAACCGACGGCATAATCCAGCGCATCGCCTTTCTTGGCGCGGCCCGCACCCAGATCCACCGCCGCCAGCCCAACTTCGCGCGCGTTCACCTCAGCCACGTAACCGGAGCGCGGCGCGACCACGGTTTCAATCAGCGCCGCTTTCGCGAGCCGATCCGGCTCATCCACTACGCGCACATCGCCGCCCTGCGCCTGCACCATCTGCCGGAACTTGGCCAGCCCGCGACCATCGGCCAGCGCCGCTTCAAGCAAAGTCCGGGCGGCTCTCAGAGTCTTCGCCTTACCCGCCAGCATCAGCAAGTGCCCACCGATCATAAGGCAGTGCTCGCGGAAACCGCGCGGGCCTCCATTGCGGAGTGTGTCGAGCGCTTCGCGCAATTCCAGCGCATTGCCGACCGCGTGGCCCAGCGGTTGATTCATGTCGGATAGCACCGCCACTACTTTGCGTCCGGCATGCTTTCCGATGCTGACCATGGCCTGGGCGAGGGCTGTGGCATCTTTTAGCGTCGTCATAAACGCACCCTTGCCGACCTTTACATCCAGCACAATGGCCTGCGCGCCGCCGGCGATTTTCTTGCTCATCACGCTGCTGGCGATGAGGGGGATGCTTTGCACCGTTCCGGTCACGTCGCGCAACGCATACAACTTGCCGTCTGCCGGCGCCAGTTCGCCCGATTGTCCGGTGAGCGCGATGCCGGTCTCTTTAAGTTGCCGTTTGAACTGTTCCATGTTGAGGGTGACGTCAATGCCGGAGATGGACTCCAGCTTGTCAATCGTCCCACCCGAGAAGCCCAGGCCGCGCCCCGACATCTTGCCCACCGGCACACCGCAGGCGGCGACCAACGGCTCCACTACCAGCGTCACTTTGTCGCCGACGCCACCGGTGGAGTGTTTGTCCACGGCAAACGGCACCGTGTCGCTCAGGTCAATGGTTTCGCCAGAGTGTGCCATCGCCAGCGTTAGCGCCGTCATCTCGCGCGCCGTCATCCCCTGAAAATACACGGCCATCGCCCAGGCGGCCGCCTGGTAGTCGGGGATGTCGCCGCGCGTCAACCCCGCAATGAAAAACTCAATCTCAGCTTTCGACAACTCTTCACCATCACGCTTCTTTTCGATGATGTCACTTGCACGCATATTGTCTCCATACCCAGAGCGCTGAGTTTTGTTCAGCGTTCCAAAATCTCATTTGGCAAAGCAGGCCACTCATCACTTTGATCGGCCTGCTCCGGCCAGTTCTCTTTGCCGCTCCAACTTTCAATGGTCACCGCGTAAACACTGGTCCGCTTCAACTCCTGTTCGGTGATGGGGCGATACTCCCGGCCGGCGGTCATGTCCGGAAAATACTTGCCGATCAGCCCGTACAAGGCCGTGCGCTTTTCAGCTTCATCCTCCAGTACACGGATGCGGCCATACACGATTACGCTGGCATACTGCACGCTAAATTCTAGCGCCACATTGCTGGGTAGCAGGCGCCCAAACTCGCTGGCCTCAAAACACACCCACTCATGGCGCTCGCTGTTCGCGCGGAAGCGTCCGACGGTATTCGAGTGAAAAACGAGCCGCTGATTGGGTTCGTCATACCAAAACGTAGTCGGGTTGATGAAGGGCTGGTCGCCCCACTGCGTGACCACATGCCCGATTTGCGCGCGGCGCAAAAAAGCCCGCGTCCATTCATCCTCGGGAGCGTGTTCCAGGCGGCGCTGCGCGTTGAGCGGCGTCAGCGCCGGATCAAAGTTTTTTGGCTTGGGTATTCCCTGTGCGGC
>JBQTJD010000133.1:0-2558 GCA_052387475.1 Anaerolineales bacterium
AGATGGTCATTGGCGATGGGCTTTATCCAACCGCGCTATCCCTCCAGGACTCTCTCAGAACGACCGTATCAGTCACTGGATGCCTTTACCTGATCCCCCATCCATCTAGTGGAGAAGTCAAGGTGCACGAGACATATCGCGAGTGATGGCGAAGTTGTAGGCATATCAAACCAAATGGAGGGCCGCCCAACTCGCGCTTGCGGCGGACGTGCGTTCCGCGCCCGAGCGAGGGTGGCCGTTTGAGTTTGACTCCGTTTTCAACCATGAGAGGCCACTCGACCGCGCGCCGCCGTAGTCGCAATCAAAACGCAGTCATCGTCCAATCATCGGCAGCCACACCTGCGCCGCCGGCGGGCCGGCGCTCACCTGCGCGGCGATATCGGTGATGGGTTGCAGTGGGTCATTGCTGGTGAGCCGCAGTGTCGCGGCGAAAGGCTCAGCCCGCCACGGCACGTAACCGATGCCGCGTAAGGTGGCGGTCAGCGTGGCGAGGCCGTTGGGCGCAACCGTCAACATCTCGGGCGCGCCGCTTAACCACAGGCTGGGCAGCGGTTGGTTCTGCAACTCCCAGCCGGTGTTGGTGAGAGCCTGCACATCGCTGCCGCGCATGCAGGCCAGTATCTGCGCCGCGCGGTTTGTTGCGCCGCCTTCACCCCCAAACACCCCTACACTCCACGGCCACGGCAATGTCCCAATTTGGCCGTAGCGATATTCCACACTCCCATCCGAGCGCAGGATGATTTGAAACGTGAACGTTGGCCCACCAGAGTCGGGCGTCTCGCGCCAGGGCGGCACGGCCTCCCAACTGACGACGAACGTATCCGCATCCAGCGCGCCAGCCCGCACCGCCCCGCCCTGCGCGGGATCGAGATCGGTCCACAAGCCGGCTAACGTTCCCAGCGGTAATTGCGTGCTCGTCGAGCAGACCGCTTGCGGCAGCGCATTGCTCGCGGGCTGCACACTCACCCAGCCGTTCGAACTCAAATAAATCTGATCATACAGCGTGCCGTACACCGGCAGCGTGAACGGCAGCGACAACGCATCGGTGTAAATCATGTCATCGGCCAGCGGCAAAGCTGGGAAGCCGCTCAGGTCATACAGCGCCGCGCTCGGGGCCGCGTTCACGCTCCATTCCAACGGCGGCACACTCACCGACACGCTCAACGGCTGTGGGCCGAGGTTGCGCACTTGCACCGGCACATCGGTGCGCGCCCCGAACGGCAGCGTAGCGCTGAGCGTGGGCGCGAGCACTTGCACGTGCGGGGCATCGGCGGTGAGCGTGATCAGTTGCGTTGTGTCGGTGAGAAGATTGGTCGTCAAAGTCGCGGGCACATAATCATACGCTGAGGCAGCCAACGGATACGAGCCAGTGGGAAGCGTCGCAGTGAAGGCGCCGGCCGCATCCGTCTCAATGCTCGGGCCTTGCCCGATGCTGATGCGGCCATACACCGCGGTCCCGGTCCATCGGTCGCGCAATTGACCGGACAAGCGCGCCGTGTTCGCGGCGGGCGTCACGGTGAGCGCCACCGGGATCGGTAGCAGCGTGTTGCCCCTCACTTGCAGGATGCGCGCTTCGTATGGGCCGGGTTGAGCGACCTGGCGCGCATCGAGCGTCACCTCCAGCGTGTATGTGCCGTTGGCTGGCAGCGTCACAGAGGCGGGCACGCTCAGCCACGGCACGTTGACGCGCGCAGCCTGCACCGCCGCGTACACATCCAAACGTCCCCACCCGTATGTATTGTTGGGCACGGCATTGAAATCGGCGTCACACTCCGACCCGGTGCGGCGCAGCGCCGTGCCAGTGAGCAACGCGCGCGTGGCGGCAATGTCACCGATGAGGGCCGGGTTGGCCGACCACAGCAGCGCCGCTGCGCCGGCCACGTGCGGGGTCGCCATTGAGGTTCCGGAAAGTGATACTTCATCATTGTTCAACCACGCCGATGGAATAGCCACGCCCGGCGCGGACAAGTCTGGTTTTGTGCGGCCATCGCTGGTGGGGCCGCGCGAGGAGAACGGGGCGATGAAGTCTTCGGCGTCGGTGGCGCCGACGGCCAGCGACGCGGCATAGTTTCCCGGCGAGCTGCTCGACCCGCAGCCGAACAAGCCGCCGGAGTTGCCCACAGCGAAGGTCGAGAAAATACCGGCCGCGTTCCACGCCTCCACGAAACCGGTGAACCAATTTGATTCGCCCGACGCACCCCATGAATTGCTGATGATGTGGGGCCGCAAATCCGGGCGCGGGTTGGCAAACGTGGCGTCGGTCGGGGCCAGCATCCACTGCGCGCTGGCGATGAGGGTCTCATCGGCGCAGAAGGTGCTGGCGCAACCACGCGCCGCCATCCAGCGCACGTCGGGGGCCATGCCGATCTGCAAGCCGTTCGCTGCGCGGCCACCGGCGAGGGTGCCCATCGTATGCGTGCCATGCCCGACGAGATCCTTCGGTTCGGGAAAGGGGTTCTTCGGTGCGGGGTCATACCAGTTGTAGTCGTGTTGCACGGTCTGACCCAGCACGCCTCGGTAAGATTGCAAAAGGGCTGGATGCGTGTACACCACCCCCG
>JBQTJD010000134.1:0-15356 GCA_052387475.1 Anaerolineales bacterium
TCCTATGGCAAGGAAGACCCGATTGACGCCATCCTCGCCGGCGCTGACGATGCTGCTGGGACGGGTGATGACTACACCAATCTGATCGCTCAATATCAAGGCCCGTATGCCTACTCGTTCGTCTTCGACGGTCAGGCGGGCTACCTCGATCACGCGCTGGCGAACGCCAGCCTGACCGCGCAGGTGACGGGCGCCGCCGACTGGCACATCAACGCCGATGAGCCTGACCTGCTCGACTACGACACCAGCTTCAAGCCGCCAGCGCAGGATGCGATCTACGAGCCGAACGCGTACCGCTCGTCGGATCATGACCCGGTGGTGATCGGGCTGTGACAATCGCCGACGGCGAGCGCGAACGCCACGCCGAACGTGCTGTTGCCGCCAAATCATAGGTACGAAACGGTGCAAACGACGGTGAACACCTCGGCGGATGTGGCGACGATCACGCTGGTTTCCGTCACCTCCAACGAGCCGGATAATGGTACCGGTGACGGCGACACGCCCAATGACATCGTGATCGTCAATGACTACACCTTCAAGCTGCGCGCCGAACGTTCGGGCAGCGGCACGGGCCGGGTGTACACCATCACCTACCAGGTCACCAACACCTGCGGCGCCACGGCGACTGCCAGCGCGACCGTAACGGTGCCCCACAACCAATAATCGTAAGAGTCGAGTCCACCTGGTTATTAGTCGCGCACGCTTGAAGCGTGCGCGACTTCTTTCTCGTCCGCTATAATCGCCGCATGCCTCATATCGCGCTCAACGCGCACTTGTTGTTCGGGCGCGCGTCGTATCGCAGCGCGGGCATCCATCAATACATTCACAACCTGCTCAAGCATCTACCCGAGGCCGCGCCGGGGTTCGACTTTACCGTGTTCACGGGCGCCGGTCAGCCGGAAATGGTGCGCACGCGGATTGAACGCAGCCGTTGGCCGACACAGCGCCCGCTCATCCGCATCCTATGGGAGCAGTTGATTCAGCCGCTGGTCCTCGCCCGCCTCCGCCCCGACCTGTTGCACTCGCTCGCCTTCGCCTCGCCGCTGCTCAATCCTACACCCGCCGTGGTCACGGTATACGATCTTTCGTTTCGTTTGTTCCCGGAGAATTTTCCCGCCGCCCAGCGGCTGTATCTCTCCGCCCTCACCGCGCACTCGTGCCGCCACGCGCGCCGCGTCATCGCGATTTCGGAGAACACGAAAGCCGATGCATGCCGCTGGCTGGATGTGAGCGCTGAACGTGTGGATGTGGCGCACCCCGGCGTCGAGCCGCGTTTCCGCCCGTTGCCGCGCCGTGAGGTGGAGGCCTTTCGTCAGCGGGCCGGCTTGCCCGAGCGCTTCATCCTCTACCTCGGCACCCTCGAGCCCCGCAAAAACCTTTCATCACTCGTTGCCTCGTTTGCAAATCTGCAATCTAAAATCTCCAATCTAAAATTGATTCTGGCCGGCGCCAAAGGTTGGCATTACGCTGGCCTGTTCGCGCAGGTCGCGTCGCTGGGCCTGACCGACCGCGTGCACTTCCCTGGCTTCATCACGGCAGAAGAGCTACCGCTGTGGTATAACGCTGCCGCCGTCTTCGCGTATCCCTCGACGTTTGAAGGTTTTGGAATGCCGGTGCTGGAGGCCTTGGCCTGTGGCCGGCCGGTGGTGACGACGAATGTGTCGTCGTTGCCGGAGGCCGGGGGCGAGGCCGCCCTGCTCGTTCCGCCTGGGGATGTGGCCGCGCTGACCGGGGCGTTGTGGCGGGCATTGAACGACGATGGTTCATTGGCCGCGCGCGGCCCGGCGCATGCCGCTCGCTTCACGTGGGAGCACACCGCGCAAGCGACGGCGGCTGGTTACCGAAAGGCTCTGATGACAAAAGTGGCGGACGGCATGCCGTCCGCTTAAGCAAACGCGCAACGTTTGCCACTTTAGTCCTTCGTCCCTTGTCCACAGATGTTCAAGCGTTACCGCACACTGGCTCTGCTCGTCATCACCGATGCGGTGCTGATCAACCTGGCATTTGCGCTGGCCTATTACGCGCGCTATGTGTTGCAACTGATCCAGCCGGTCGGCGAGCAATTCTTCGCGCCATTCTCCGAATACACGTTGATGTTGTTGGCCTACACCGGCTTGATGTTGATCTTTATGACGGTGGATGGTGTGTACACCGCGCAGCGCGGCGGCAGTTGGTTCACGGAGGTCTATCGCATCGTCAACGCCACGACGACGGTTGGCGTGATTCTTTTTGCGGTGGTGTCTCTCATCCGCCCGTTGGTGTACTCACGCTTGATGATCCTGTGGGCGATCCTCTTTACGATCACCTTGTTGAGCGTGGCGCGTTTGATGCAACGTTGGATTCGGGCGGAGCTGCGCCGGCGCGGCATCGGGGTGGCGCGCGTGCTCATCGTGGGCGCGGGCGAACTGGGCCGCACCGTCATGCGCACCATCGTCGCCAATCCGGCGTTGGGCTACCAGATTGTCGGCTTTGTGGATGACAATCCCTCCAAAGCCGAACTGGGGCGCTATAAAAATTATGGGAGTTTGGAGCATGTGGAGGAATTGTTGCGCTCCGAGCCGGTGGATGAAGTGCTGATTACGTTGCCGTGGATGTATCAACGCAAGATTGCGGGGCTGGTGCGCGCGTGTGAGCGGGTGGGGGTGCGCGCGCGTGTGGTGCCCGACATCTTCCAGCTGTCGCTCAGCCGGCTGGATGTGGACGACATCGGCGGCATCCCCCTCATCGGCATCAAGGAAGCCACCATTTCACGCGCCGGCCGGTTGATCAAACGTGGGTTGGATGTGCTCTTCGCCGCGCTGGTGCTGCTGCTGGCCGGGCCGTTCATGCTGCTGGCCGCGTTGCTCATCCGGCTGGAGTCGCCCGGAGCGGCGCTGTTCAAGCAGACGCGCATCGGCGAAAAGGGCCAGTCGTTCACGATCTACAAATTCCGTTCGATGCGCCAGGGCGCCGAGGAACAACAGGATGCATTGTGGCAATTGAATGAAGCCAGCGGCCCGTTGTTCAAAATCAAAGACGATCCGCGCGTCACGTTCCTGGGCCGGCTGTTGCGCCGCACCAGTTTCGATGAGGTGCCGCAATTCATCAACGTGTTGCGCGGAGAGATGAGCATTGTCGGCCCGCGCCCCGCCCTGCCGGTCGAGGTGGCGCAGTATCAGCACTGGCACCTACAGCGGCTGGAGGTGCAGCCGGGCATCACCGGGCTGTGGCAGATTTCGGGCCGCAGTGATCTGACCTTCGACGAGGGTTGTTTGCTCGATATTTACTACATCGAAAACTGGTCGCTGGCGCTCGACATCATCATCATGCTCCGCACCATCCCGCGCGTTTTGTTTGGAAGCGGGGCCTATTAGGGGTGAGGGACTAGGGATTAGTCCCTCACCCCTGATCCCTATCTGGGAGGGGTTCATGCCTCTGGATATTCTCGTCGGCGCGCAGTGGGGCGATGAGGGCAAAGGCCGCATCACCGATTTGCTAGCCGAAGACGCCGATATCGTTGCGCGCTACTCCGGCGGCGATAATGCCGGGCACACCGTCACCGTCGGCGCGCAACTGTTCAAGCTGCATCTGCTGCCGTCAGGCATCGTGCAGCCGCGCACGGTGAGCGTGCTGGGGAATGGGATGGTGATCAATCCCGCGCGTTTGCTGGCGGAGATGGAGGAGTTGGCGAAGCACGGTATGGATGTATCGCCCACGCGCATCAAAATCTCCGCCGCCGCGCATCTCATCACACCTGCGCACATCGCCCTCGACCGTGCGGAGGAAGCGGCCCGCGCGGGAGGCAAGATCGGCACCACCGGGCGCGGCATCGGTCCGGCGTACACGGCGAAAACTTCACGCCACGGCCTGCGCGCCGAACTGTTGCTTGATCCCAAAAAGCTGGGCGATGCTATCCACGAGCACATCCGGCAGACCAACACCTATTTGCAAAAAATCTACCAAATGCCGTTGCTCGATGCGGGCGTAGTGGCCACCGAGTATGCCGCGCACGCGCAGCGCCTCGCGCCGTACATCATCGACACGTCGCTGTATCTGCATCAACAGTTGCAGGCCGGCGCGCGCGTCATCGCCGAGGGCGCGCAGGGCACGCTGCTCGACGTGGATCATGGCACGTACCCGTACGTCACCAGTTCCTCGCCGGCGGCGGGCGGTGTATTCAGTGGATTGGGCATCGGGCCGAAGTGGGTCGGGCGCATCCTCGGCGTGACAAAGGCGTTTCAGACGCGCGTCGGTGAGGGGCCTTTCCCGACGGAAGCCTTTGGCGCGCAGGCCGAACGGCTGCGCGGTACCGGCAGCAATCCGTGGGATGAGTTCGGCACGACAACGGGCCGCCCGCGTCGCTGCGGCTGGCTTGATCTTGTGTTGCTGCGGTACGCCATCCGCGTGAACGGCCTCACCGAGTTAGCGCTGACGAAAATGGATGTGCTCTCGGGCTTGAGGACCGTAAAGCTGTGTACGGCTTACACGATCAGCGGGCAAACGCACACCGAGTTGCCGCTCGGCCCGGCAGACCTTTCACCCTTCACCGCCGTGTACGAAGAATTGCCGGGTTGGGACGAAGATGTGACCAGCGTGCGCACGCTCGAGGCGTTGCCGCCGAACGCGCGCCATTACCTTCGCCGCATCGAGGCCCTCACCGGCGTGCCCGTTACGTTGGTCAGCGTCGGGCCGGAGCGCGAGCAGATTGTATTTGTGAAGTGAAGCCGGTTGAACCGCGAAGCCGCAAAGAACGCAAAGCAGGATAAAATCTCGCCCGTCTGTGAAGTTGTCTTTGAAGCGTTATTTTGGAGTAGCCAATGTCTTCTGCATCTCGCAACCTCACCAACCTGCTCGGCCTCGCCGCCGGGGCTGCCGCTGCGTATTACGCCGCGCAGTACGCACGCCGTACGCCGTCCGCCAACGGCATGTGCGTCATCGCCCATCGCGGCGGGCCGAAGTATGCGCCCGAGAACACCCTGGCCGCCTTCCAACACGCCAGCGCCGTGGGCGCGACGATGCTCGAATGTGATGTGCATCTCACCAAGGATGGCGAGGTCGTCGTCATCCACGATGAGACGCTGGAGCGCACGACCAACGGCGCCGGCTGGGTGATGGATAAAACGCTGGCCGAGTTGCGCACGCTCGACGCCGGCAACGGCGAACGCGTCCCAACGCTGAAAGAGTTGATCGAACTGGCGAAGCGCACGAATACCGAGCTGCTTATCGAGCTGAAGTCGCCCAAGCTCTATCCGGGCGTTGAATTCAAAGTCCTCACTGAATTGGAAGATGCGGGCTATCTCGGCAGCTGTGTTCTGCAATCGTTCGATTGGGACAGCCTTCGCCGGTTGCGGCAACTCAAGCCCTCGGCGCGGCTCGGCGCGCTGTTCGACCAGTGGCAGTGGGAGGTGAGTTGGCCGGCCGCCGACGCCGAGTACGTTTGCCCACCGGCCGAGATGGTGTTGCTCAACCCCGGCCTCGTCCGCACCGCGCACAGCGAGGGCCGGCAGGTCTTCGTGTGGTTCGCGCAAATCGAAAACGAACTGACTTATCGCTTCCTCAAGGCCTTCGGTGTGGATGGCCTCATTGTGAATGATCCGGTGGCTGCGCGGCAGGTGCTCGAAGAATAAGTCTCGCTGCGCAGCCTGATTACGATTTCGTAGAGACGCGCCGTAGCGCGTCTCTACTTTTGAGTGTACGCATGTTTTCTCAACTTGGCGCGCGGGTGCGACAATTCTTCACCCTGCCGCCTGACCCCAAACGCCCGCCCGAGATCGCCCAGCACTTCGCCCGCAACTTCCTCGCAAACGCGGGCGATATGACGACGTGGTTGTTCGGCGCGAGCTTCCTCTCGGTCAGCGCCATCCTGCCGGTGTATGCCAGCCGCCTCAACGACTCACCGATCTTCCTCGGCCTCATCCCGGCGTTGATCGACGCCGGTTGGTTCCTGCCGCAACTTTTCTTCGCGCCGCTGCTCGAGCGCTTGCCGCGCAAGCTGCCGCTGGTGATGTGGCTGGGCGCGTTCGAGCGCATACCGTATGCGCTATTGCCGTTCATGGCGTTGTGGCTGCCCAATCTGCCGCAACCGTGGGCGGTCACGGTGTTCCTGCTCATCATTTTGTGGCGCGCGCTTGGCAGCGGACTCGTGGCCGCGCCGTGGCAGGAAATGCTGGCGAAGATTATCCCGGTGACTCATCGCGGACGCTTCTTCGGCATCGCGCACTTCGCCGGGCAACTGGTCGGGATTGGCGGCTCGGCGGTGGCGGCGTGGATTCTGGCCGCCTGGCCGTATCCGCAAAACTTCGCCCTCAGCTTTGGGGTGGGCGCTGTCGCGATCTGGGCTTCGCTGGCCTTTATTGCGTTTACGGTCGAGCCAGCCATTGCCCCCGTCACTGATCAGACTGTACTGAGCAGCGTGCAACTGAATCGCGCTTATGCTCAACGCCTCCTCCGCATCCTTCAGACCAACCCCAACTTCCGCACGTATCTGTTGAGCCGCTGGCTGAGCTACAGCGGCGGTATGGCGGCGGGATTTTTGGCCGTGTACGCCGTCGAACGTTTTCAACTGCCGGATGCGGTTTCGGCGACGTTCACCGGTCTGTTGTTTGGCGCGGGGGTCATCGGCTACGCGCTGTGGGGGGTGGCGGGCGACCGGTACGGGCACAAGCGTGTGATGGTGATTGCGTCGGCGTTGTGGGTGAGCGCACTGGCGGTGGCGCTGGCCTCGTCGGCGTTGTGGGGGTTCTACGTGGTCTTCGCGCTGATGGGTTTCAGCAGCGCGGCAGGCACCCTCTCCGATTTGAATTTGGCGATGGAGTTTGGGCCAGAGGCAGAACGGCCCACTTACATTGGCCTGACGCGCACCGTCACCGGGCCGGCGCTGCTCATCGCGCCGCTGGCCGGAGGCTGGCTAGCGCAGACCTTTGGCTATCCTGTGCTCTTCGCGACATCGCTGGCTTTTGCTCTCGGAGGCGGACTATTGCTGGCGGGATGGGTGACCGAGCCGCGCCACAGCGCCACTGCGGTAATACAAGGATAGCTCGCTCTCCAATTTCGCCCATCACTCACCATTTCATACCATTCATTGAGTTGAGCTTTGTCATAATGGCGACATGGATGAAACGGGCAAAGATGCTGGCGTCTGGAACGCGCGGCCACCGCTCATTGTGCTGGCAGAGGATAGTGAGACAAACGTTACCACCCTCGCCAGTTACTTGCGTTGGTTGGGCGCACAGGTCGAGGTCGCGCATGATGGCGTCGAGGTCGTGGAGATGACACGCAGACTGCATCCGGATGTGGTGTTGATGGACATTCAGATGCCGCGTCTCGACGGGCTGGGGGCCACCCACCAATTGCGCGCGGACGCCGTGACCGCCGCGGTGCCCATCATCGTGCAAACCGCTTTCGCCATGCCCGGCGACCGCGAGCGTTGTCTGGCTGCCGGGGCGACCGCTTACCTGAGCAAACCCGTTCGCCTGCGCCGGCTCAAGCAGACCATTGAGCGCTACCTGCCTCAACTCGCCCCGCAAACGAATCCATAACAAGTTGGGTTTACCCCGGTTTTCCTCTGGAATTACAATAGGGGTGTGCAATCCGGAATTTCAGTAGAGAGTGACGACGGTGAAAGCCTTCAAGATCGGTGACCAATTGATCCAGGCCGATGAGGACGGGAACCCCAACCGGCAGATGGCCCTCCTCATCCACGGGTGGTCAAGCTCGCACTACGCCCTCTCCTCCCTCGTTCCGCTGCTCTCACAACGCTTCCACTGCCTCTCGGTGGATTTACCCGGCTACGGCCAATCGCCGCCGATGCAGGAGCGAGTCACGATCGCCGCCTACGCCGATTTGCTGGCGCAGTTGATTGAACGCGAGAGCAACGGCCCGATTGTCCTCATCGGCCACTCGATGGGCGGCATGATTGGGATGACGCTGGCCATGCGCCATCCGGTGCTCATCGAGCGCATGGTGCTCGTCTGCCCGACGGTCAGCGGCAAGCTCTCCACCTTCATCAACTTCATCATCTCGCCCATCACCATCATGGAGCGCTTCGGCCTCGGTCGCTTGCTGGTCTCGACCTTCGAGAGCATGTTCACCAGCCTGACCGATATGCTGATGCGACCCATCTCGTTCTCGCAGCGCACCGGCATCACCGAGGAAACGTACAAACGGCTGCGCGCCGATGCCCGCCGGCCAGGGCAGGGCCGCACGCGTTACGAATGTTTTTATGCGATGCGAGATAGCGATTTGAGCGGAAAGCTGGCCGGCATCGAGCCGCCGACGATGGTGCTGTGGGGGGCAGAGGACAACACCGTGCCGCTGCGCGATTCGGGCGTGGTGGCCGATGAGTGGCCGCAAGCTGATCTGCGCATCATCCCCAAGGCCGGCCACTGGCCGCAGTTCGAGACGCCCGACCAGACGCGCCGGCACATCGCCGCCTTCCTCGGCCTGCCGCAACTCGGCAACGAGCTTAAGCCGGTGGCCGATGATGACCTGGCCGATACGCAGAGCGTGGCGCAATTCCTCACGCATTCGGATGTGGGCAACAACCTCAACCACGCGCAGTTGCTGCGACTGGCGGCGCAGTTCAGCCAGCACCATTTCGGCGCAAACGAGGTGATTGCGCGGATGCAGGACGGCGGCACCGAGATGTACATCGTCCGCGACGGCAACGTGGAGGTGTGGAGTGACCCGGACAACGTCGGCGCGATAGCGGACAACGGCAACTTCCGACACATCGCCACGCTCAAGCCCGGCAACATCACCGGTGAACTGGCGATGCTCGACGGTGGGCAGCGCAGCGCCGACCTGCGCGCCGGGCCGGAGGGCGCGACGTTGCTCATCCTCGACCGCGACCGGTTGGCGGCGATGGCCGACGATGACCCGGAGTTAGGCACACGCGTGCTGTGGAATATCGCGCGGGCGATGGCGTTGCGGGTGCGCTTCATCCTGTGGCAGCTTCAGCGCGCGATGCAAAAGGCCGGCGCGCCAACCGAAGCGGCATCACCCGAAGATGTGGACGCGCAAACGACGGCGGTAAACGGAAAGCCGTAACGCAAAGGGCGTTTAGCAACAACAACGGAGCCAATGTGGCTCCGCTGTTGTTGTTATGACGGATTTGTAGTGGCGATTTATGCGATCTGACCTGCAAGCTAATTCTTGCCGAACCTGCCAAAGAAATCGCGGAGTTGATCCAGTAGATTTCTTGGTTTCGCAGTTACAGCAACGCGATAGGACTTGGCCTTTCGCAAGGCCGGGTCAACAATCAGGGTTTCGGAGAAATGTCTCAGGTATGCTCGCGCTTTCGCGAGCGGATGCTCTGGGAAATGCACGTCGTAGAGTTCGTCGTCCGATGCGGTGCGAGTCAACAGCGCCTTCTTGATGCGCTCGAAAAGCTCCTCCATTGAATTCAATGGAATAGGGTCGCCCTGTGGCTTTTCAGGTTTTTGGTCGGATAGTATGAGCGTGACACCCGCCTCTCGCATGCCCGTGGTTCTTGTCTCCACACATTGGACTCTGAAAATGTAGCAGTAGTCGGCAAACGGGAAAGCCAGCGTGCCGATGTAAACCTTCCGCATATTTCGAGGGGCGGGGTGCCAGTATTTGTATATCTGCCTGATGGCCTCTAACCCTTTGAGTTTCACCACGTCAAACTCGACAATGGCCGCACCACTTTGATTTGCGCCTTGCTCGAACTCCAACCTCAAATCGGGGTCGAGGACATCCCTTTTGAAATCGGTTGGCTGTTTGAACTCAACGAATAGGGTGTCGGAGGGGAATGGCCGCAAAACGATTTGCTGAGGCGAGTCGTGCGCTAATTCCCAATCGCCTGTGTCAAAGCTGAGTGCGTAGATGCTTGGCAATGCTTCAACCCAGTTGCGATAAGTGATTCAACTATGGACTGACAAACGGACTCGTGCGCGGCAAGGGGCGTGTTTCGCGCGAGCCGCCGTTGGTGGTGGCAGAGGAGTCGAGGGCGCGCGGGTCGAACGCCGGGGGCTTGATGGGCAGCAGAACGTGGAAGCGGCTGCCGGGAAATTTTTCCGGGTCGTGCCCGTCGCTCTCGACCCACAGACGACCACCGTGCCGCTCGATGACGCCCTTCGCAATCGAAAGGCCGAGGCCCGGCCCGCCGCCCATGAACTTGGTCGTGCTGGTGGTATGTTGCGCCGAACTGCCGATGCGGTAAAACTTCTCGAAGATCAGTTGCTGATACTGCGTGTCAATGCCGATGCCACCGTCGGCGAAAGTGATTTGGGCGCTCGGCGGCAGGTTGCCCTCCGGCGGCAGCATCCGCACGCCGATGTCAATCGTCCCGCCATCGGGTGTGTATTTGATGGCGTTGCTGGTGAGTTGGGTGAGCGCCTGCGCCCGCAGGGCCTCGTCGACATGAATGGACGGCATATGCTTGAGGCCGCTCAGCCGCAGATTGAGTCTGCGTTCGCGCAATGCAGAAAGATACGGCTCAATCGCCATGCGTAGCACGGCCTCGAGCGTCGTGTCTTTGAAGCGCAATTGCAGCGCGTTCGAATCGAGTTGCGCCATATCCAAAATTTGATTAATGACTTCGTTGAGCCGCGCGCACGACTTCACGATGCTGTCGGTCGCTTGCTTCACCGAGGCGCGGTCGAGCGTATTGTCGTCGGCCATGACGCCGAGCAAATCGGCAAAGCCCAGCAATTGAGTAATGGGCGTGCGTAGTTCGTGCGAGGCGATGGCGAGGAAGTCGCTGCGCGAGTTGTCGATCTTTTCGACTGCGTTGCTTTTTTCGCGCAATGACTCGTTCAGCGCCGCCATGGAAACGTTCGCGATGTTGAGGTCGGCGGTGGCGCGCATGGTCTTCAGCGCCGGGCCGCTGAGCGCCGCCAGCAACGCCAGCAAATCCAGGTCGTTGCGCTGATAGTTTTTCCCCTCGGCTCTTGGCCCGACGACCAATACGGCGGTGAGCACGCCGGCATCCAACACCGGCGCATACGCTTCTGCGCCCAGCGTCCGCAGCCAATCCCGTTCCGCCGGCGGCATCCGTTCGATATCCAACTCTGCGTGCAGCACCGGCCCGCGCTTTTGAGTCAACATGCGGATAAGGCCGTTGGCGCGCGAGAGTTCAGCGGGCGCAGTGGGGAAGCTGCCCTGCCCGGGAACCGGCTGCGCGGCGAAGGCGACGTTGTTCTGTGTCATCAACAACCAGCCGGAGCGATGCACCTTCAACTGCTGAGCGAGCAAATCGCCCGTGGCTTCGGCGAGTTTGGACTCATCGGCAATACCGGTCAACCGTTGGCTATAGTCTGCCGCGAGGCGAATGGGGTCGAAGGATGGCTGAGCTTCCTCACCCGACGTGAGCATCGTAATGATGAGCGACACCAGAACAATCAACAGCGCGCCGATGACGCCCAGCCCGATGGTGGTCGGCAGAATTTGCTCCGGCGGGATTTGGGCCAGAAAGGGGGGGGCGACCCACAGCGCGGCCAGGAGGGCGGCCAGCGTCACTCCAAACAGCAGCAGAAAACCGAAGAACTTGCGAACAATCATCGAGAGAATTTTAAAGGACGGGCGCTAACTCGAAATAGGACATAAGCCGGAGTTGTCGGGGAAATTTGGGTAATTTGGGATAAGGTTGGGATAAATTGGGTTATTTCAGCACATAATACGTGCCCTTTTTCGCGCCAATCCGCAGCAGCAGGCCCCGGTTGACCAAATCCTGCAAATCCAGCCGTAGGGTTTCGGGCGAGACATCGGGGCACAGCAGTTGATAATCGCGGCTCGTAATTCGGCCGTTCTCGCGGATGAAGTTGAGGGCGCGAGCCTGCCGCTCGTTCATCACGTATTCCCACTTGGGGATGGGTTTGCGCTCGCGGGCGTTGTACAGCGTGACGGTGAACGAGTACGGTTTCGGCTCGAACTTGGGCGGTGGGTGCCCGCCGTTCACCATGTCCTCAATCATCCGGTCAATGCCCAGCCCCAGTTCCTCGATGTAGCCCCACTGAAACAGTCCATTCACCAAACGCGGGTTGCGCGAGAAGTGCTCATCCACGATGTTGTCCACGGTGATGAAACCGGGCAGCCCGCCGGGAGAGATGACCTCCAGCCGGTCGGAGTACATGCGCACTTCGATACGGCGACCGCGCAGCCGGTAGTCGCGATGACACACGGCGTTGACGAGCGCCTCGCGTACGGCAAAGGCCGGATACTCCGCGATCTCCTGCCGCTCCAGCCCGGTGACGACTGCCCCTACTGCCATCTCCCCCCAGATCACCTGCCACGCGCCCTCGATGACGCGCGCCAGCGGGCCGCTGAATTCCTCGCGTCGCCCGTAGCCCGCCAGCCCGCCCTCGCCGCCCGGCTGCGTGCCAGGGAACTTGACGAAGACGAGGCCAGCGTGCGGGATGAATTGATTGGGGTTGCGTCCGAACAGAAGCAGGCCGCTGGTCGTGGGAACGCCGTCGCGCGAGAGGGAACCGATCTCCTGCAGCCACTCGTCCGGCGTTTCGGTGATGACCCGGCGTTGCCGCTGTTGCCGCTTCTCGACGTACTCGGTAATCATCTCTTCGTCGAGGTCGTCGCGCCGCGCGTCCGCCATCGGCTCGGCTTCAAAGTCGGCAGAGGACTTTGTGGCCGCCAGTTGTCGAATCTGGTCGCCGCCGAGTGGCCGGTTCTCTGCGCCGACCCGGATCAACACGCGCCCATCGGCCAGCGAGTGCAACTCCGGCGAGCGCGGCACTTTGATGGCGTACGCGGTGCCGCTCGGCGTCTCGATTTGTTCCCAGCCAGTGACGATGGGCGGGCGGCACAGCCGCTCGGCGGATTTGAGCGCGCCTTCGAGTTCTTCGGGCTGCACGCCGTTGAGCATACGGCCCTTCTCGTCGAGGCCGATGATGACCGAGCCGCCGTCGCTGTTCGCAAACGCGACCAGGCATTCGGCCAGCGGCTCAGCTGCCGTCGAGGGCAGATAGGCCATTTGCTGGCCCGCCGCGCGCAGAGTGGGGAGAGACATCGAATTTCCGCCTAATCGCAAATCCACTTGGCACGCCCAGAATCGTACTCACACCCAAACAGACCCCCATCCACTTCCGTGTAGCTCATGTGAAATCCCCCATAGGCGTCAGCGCTATAGTAATACTCTTCGCCATTGGGCAGTCTTGGCACACTCTGAATGTAATTTGGAGCAAGCTCTGATAACCAATACGGATATCTTCCGTTTTGAGCGTGATACGACTCAAGAGCCCACACCAAGCGATCTCTGTCTTTCTCCACTTGCGCCGTCTGAACCGCAATGGCAATCCACACTATTCCACACAAGGCAGTAACTAGAAATGGAAGGGCCACAATTGCATTTGTCACACGACCGTAGTTAGGGGTCGAGATTTGACCTTTGATCAGGGCCGAGATGTTTACGACCACCACGACTACAAAAGCGAGGAGCCACGTTGTCACTGACATTAAGGCGAGCAATAATCTGAACATATCTTATCTGCCCGCAACGATCAAACCTTTCACGTAAGACTGCCCACGATGAGATAATGAATCGTTATGCCTGGTTCAACAATCCCGAGTAGTCGAGCACTTGCTCCGACCATTTCTTCGCTTGGAGGGAGAGCAGGGCACGTTGGGTCTGATGATGCCGCGCCTCCGGCCACAGTGAGCGCCACAGCGCCACCATCACCTGAATGTCCACCAATTCTGCTGCCACTTCCGGCTCGGCCTCTGCCGCTGCCCATTCGATGAAGTGCTGACTCTCTTCAAGCATCAATGCCACGCTCTCGGCTCGTGTGGGATGACGGGCCGATGACGAGACGCGCGCCAGATCCGCCGCCAACGCGCCCAGGCGTTTGGGCAAAGGATCAGCTAGATAGCGGGCGCGGGTTTCAGCGATGTTGTTCACTGGGCCGTCCCCAACAGACTTCGTGTCACGGTTTCCACTTTGGCGCAAAGCTCCTCGTTTTGCAGAATGATGTTTCGGTTGCCCAGGCGAGGGCGAATGTTGATGAGCGATTCAAACTCAATGGACTGATCCGCGGGATACCAATTTGCGCCCCACACATCATCTGGCCCACTGCCATCATTCAGCAACACGGCTTCACAATCTGCATGCATCTTACCGCCGCCTGCAAGAATATGGCGGCGTACATCTATAGCAATCTTTACCATCACAGAATGCTCCGCCAACATTTCGCGAATTTGCTCGGCGGTTGCCTTCTCTCGCAAAAGGTGAATGGGCATGTGCGGTAAGCCTCACTCCGCCGCCCCGTTGCTGCTCACCTCGGCGACGGGCGTTTCCTTCATTTCCCTGATTTCCCTCGCGGTCTCGGAGACCGCCGTTTCCTTACCGTTCGCCAACTTTGCCTCTTCCACCGGCGCGGCCAAATCCTTCGCCGCCAGCCGCGCCACCGAGGCCACGCTGTCACCGTCCTTCACGTTGATGAGGCGTGGGCCCATGGTGCTGCGCCCGCTCTGCCGCACCTCGGCCACGCGCAGGCGCAGTGTCTGCCCGTTCACGGTGATGAGGGTGATGTCGTCCTCCTCGCGCACCGCCCGCGCCGAAACGATGCGGCCCGTCGTTTCGAGATGTTTGTGCGCGATGGTCGCGATGCCCATCGTCGCGCGGCCCTTTGCGGAGTATTCATCAAAGGCCGTGCGCTTGCCGTAGCCGTTCGCCGTCACGACGAGCAGCTCGCCCTCCGACTCCACCACCTCCATGCTCGTCACAAAGTCGCCGTCATCCAGGCGGATGGCGTTGACGCCCGCCGCCGTGCGGCCCATCGCGCGCACTGCGGTTTCTTTGTAGCGCAGCGCCTGCCCCATCCCAGTGATGATGATGATCTCGTTCTGGCCCGTCGTCAGCCGCACCCAGCCGAGCGTGTCACCCTCATCCAGATTGGTGGCGATGATGCCAGAGGGGCGCACCGAGGCGAACTCACTCAGCGCGATGCGCTTGATGCGGCCATTGCGCGTCACCATCGTGCAGAAGTCGGCGTCGGCAAAGTCGCGCACCGGCAACACCGCGGTGACGTTCTCGCCTTGCGGAAGGTTGATGATGTTCGCCAGCGAGATACCGCGATCGGCGCGGTCGGCCTCCGGAATCTGATAGCACTTCTCGGAGTACACCTTGCCCTTATCCGAAAAGAACAGAATTGTGTCGAGTGAGCGGGCGAGGAAGATGTACTGCACCACATCCTCTTCGCGCAACTCCTGCCCGCGCGCGCCGGTGCCGCCGCGGCTTTGCGCGCGATACTTCTCCTGCGGCGTGCGTTTGATGTAGCCGCGCTGCGTGATGGAGATGAGCACCGGCTTGTTCTCCACCAAATCTTCCTCGCTCATCGATTCGGTCGCCTCGGCGGCAATCTGCGTGCGGCGGTCGTCGCCATACTTCTCGGCCAACTCGTTGA